>CAIJHZ010000117.1 GCA_903820565.1 uncultured Actinomycetes bacterium | reverse complement strand
TTCGAGCCCCCCACCGGAATCGGACCGGTGACCTTTTCCTTACCATGGAAACGCTCTACCAACTGAGCTAGGGGGGCGTTGGTCGAATGCGAAGCCTACCTGTATTAATAGGAATGGCAAAAAAAGAGCCAACTACTCCTTCGGGTTTAGCGTGATTTTGCCAGTTGTTTCACGGCTTCGCATTGCCTTGTGAGCAAGAGCGACTTGGCTTAGAGGATACGTCCCGCCGATGATTGGCTTCAACTTTCCTTCTACAACCAAGGCAAAAAGTTGCTCAATCACATCGTTCATCATCTCTTTTTTACCAAAGCAATGTTGCAGCCAAAATCCGGTAATTGTTTTGCTTCCACCCATTAGTGATGCAGGTTGGATCATTGAAGGAGCAACACGTGATGCCAGTCCATAAGTAACTAAGCGACCAAAAGGTGCCAAGATTTCTAGGCTGTCATCAAAAGTCTTTCCACCAACCATTTCTAGAACCAGATTTACTCGTTTGCCGCCATTTGCCGCTCTAATTGCCTCACCCAGTTTTTCATGAGTTGAATCAACAACAACATCTGCGCCAAGTGAGGTCGCAAGAGCGCGCTTTTCTTCAGAAGATGCAACTGCAATAACCTTTGCGCCCCACATCTTTGCTAATTGAATTGCAATTGTGCCAACTCCGCCAGCAGCAGCATGGACAACAACAGTCTCACCTGTTTGCACGTGGCCGAAAGTTTTTAATATGTGCCAGGCAGTTGAGCCTTGAACCAACATGCACAATGCCTGTTCGTCTGTAACTCCCTCTGTAACAGGAATCATCGCTGCTGAATAGGTTGAAACTTGTTGGGCATATCCCCCGCCCTCAACTAGAGCTAGTACACGAACACCTGCTGCGGTAGTTCCAACGACTTCAACGCCGGGAATCAACGGAAGTTTCTGTGGAAAAAGATATGAGTTTTCAGTCTGATGAGTATCTGCGTAATTGATTCCGATAGCAGAAACATTTATAAGCTCTTGCCCTTGACCTGGCGTCGGTGTTTCTAAATCAACCAGGTGCATAACTTCGGGACCACCAAATTCTGTGATCTGAATTGCCTTCATTGTGACCTCTAGTTTCTGTTGTTTGTAATGAATTCCATTTAATTAAGCAAAGTCTATTTTTCAGTTAGCGGCATGCCCGCCTGTATCCAATCAAGTATTCCGCCATCAAGGTTAAAAAGGTTATGGAAACCTCCGTCTTGCATAATCTTTATCGCCTTGCCTGAACGATTTCCGCTTCGGCAGTACACAGCATAAGTAACGTCTTTATTGAGGGATGCGATTTCCGATTCAAAGTTGCTGCCTTGAAAATCAATAATGAGAGCGCCTTCTATGAACCCTTCGGCAATTTCATCTGGAGTACGTACATCTAAAATCACTACACCTGATTCTGTTATCTTTTTTGAGAACTCCAAAACATTCAAATCTAACATTTGCAGCGATCTACTTCGGCAACTCCCGCCAAAGCTTCTTCAATATGAAGTCCGCAGCCAGACCAGGTAACTTTCTTACAAGAACTACAGATAATTGATGAACACATACAAGTAGCCTACAACCGTCCATCCTGAAAGGACTAGCATCCATGAGTCTGGCTTTGGAAAAAAGGGAGCTAAGACCAAAACAAGCATTATTGAATGAGCCCTCCAATTAGGGTTGCCAGAATTTGAGCACCCCTTTACCATTTCTTACAGTGGGCGCATCCCTAACCATGGAAAAAGAGAAGAGCACTGAGTATTTCAACCGCGCCCTAACTGAAATGGGCGTCAACACTGGAATTGTTGTGGCACTTGTCTTTGCCTTGTTCTTATCTCGTGCTGCTAGAACTTCATCCAATAAATAGAAGGCAACTACAGTTTAGTAAATTGCCCTAAGAGAATTCCCACACGTACTACTCCTCGATAACTTAAATCTGTGAAGACATACTCAAAGTCATACAACCCTGCACTATTTATATTGCCAAACTCACTGCTACTGAGTCCAGCTGCAACTGGATAGGTCTGAATTTTTTCTCGTTCGCCATTTGCATCCCGCTTATACACGGTTAACTCAGCAATGTTTCCGCCAGCTCCATCACGGGGATCTGTGAAAATTTCAATTACTTGACCCATTTCGAGAGCAAAAGTAAATGTATAGGTGCGTTCTGCCAGAGTTAATCCGCTGAGTCGAAGATTTGCGTATTGCGGCAACGCTAAGCCGCCATTCACATCACCTGGAATCTGATAAGAATTAGATTGAATTACAGGCTCACGTGATGAAAACAGCGAGCTTGTACCTACAACATATGAAAGCGCAGCGAGAGCCAGAATTGAAAGAGCAATACCGCCAGCAAATAACCACTTTCGAATTCGACGCTTCTTCACTCTCTCAAAGACCATGTCAGCAAGCAGATCGTTCGAAACAATGTTTAGGCCGAGCGCTTCAAATTCGCGCTTAATCAATGGGTCGAGATTGTCGTTACTCATCGTCGCCCTCCATTTCAATTACATTCGCATCGTTGGAAATGGATTTTCGTTGCGTGTTAGCGATGGCTGGAGAAAATTGTACATACTCACCAACAGCAGATCGGCCGCGCGCTAAGTGTGATGCAGCTGTTCCTGCTGGGATTCCAAGTTTTGATGCCGCTTCCTTTATCGAGTACCCATACTCATATATTAAAAGCAGAACCGCTCGTTGCGCGGCAGTTAGTGATTTCAATGCCGCCTGAACAAGCAATCGCTCTGAGACATTTTCTGAATCGTCACATGTTTGCAAAAGTGTGGCTACTAATTCTAAGGAGACTTCGTTTTCAGCTTTGCGCCGCGCATACTTTCTGCGGAGATCTGCGTGCTTACTCACCATCACTCTAATCACGTAAGCTTCCAAATTTTCGTGCTCTTTAAGTTTCCTCCAGCGTGGAAAAATGTCAGCCAAGGCTTCCTGCAGAACATCCTCTGCGTTTTGCACATCAAAGCAAATAGCCCTGGCGGCGCGAATAAGCTCACGCTCTTTCTCTTGGACCCACGCGGTGAATTCTTCTTCGTCTTTGCGGGCCATGGCTCTAACTTTATCGGCCTTTTGGCCAAAATGACTTTCTGAATTACCCGCATAGTGACTAGACCGTTAACTGGGTCCCAATTTATGCAGTCATTTAGATGTCTTTGGACTCTTTCGAATACCTGTACGCCTGATCTAGGCCTCAGGAAGCCGAGAGGCGTATCTGCCAAATCTAGATTCGTGTGACCTCCCTGCATAAAAGACTGAGGTAAATACGGTGATGGGCAAAGAAGAGTTACCAAACTAAGGGGCTAAAAATGAAGCGCTTTATACAGAAGAGATCTGCTTGGAGCCTAAAAATTGCAGCCCTTGTTGCATCGACGCTTTTAGTATCGGTTCTTCCGACCTTTGTCCAGACTGCGCAGGCTTCAACGCCAACAAATGGAACAACTGAAGTCATAAATATTGGAGCTGGTCAAACGGTTCAACGCAGTTTCAATGCGACACAAGGAAATTTAATTGTGTACGGGTTAGGTAATACAGTTATCGCTAGCGATTATTTGAAATACAGGATTTACGACTCCACTGGTAAAGGCGTGGGCGAATGTCAGTACACGTGCCCGCTTTATCAACACAAGACAGTAGCAAGATCTTTCTTTCCCCCTTCAACTGGAACCTATTTTATGGTTTTGAATTTCAATAATCCTAAAACTACAGGGGCTGTAAAGCTCTCGATACTAGACGCCATCCAGAATCCTCCGCAAGTTCTTTCAGGTATGACAGTCCAAAATTTTCAATCTTCGGATGTGGCGAAAATTTTTCGAATCACTGCCACACAAGGAAATTTAATTGTGTACGGGCTAGGTAATACAGCCGACGCTAACGATCGTTTGCAATACAGGATTTACGACTCCACTGGTCGGGCAGTGGGTGATTGTCAGTATACGTGCCCACTTTATCAAAATAAGACAGTAGCAAGGTCTTTCTCTCCCCCTTCGACTGGAACCTATTTTCTGGTTTTGAATTTCAATAATCCTAAAACTACAGGGGCTGTCAAGCTCTCATTTCCCGAAAGTTCCGAAGCATCAATTGTGCCATCACCAAGTGCAAGCGCATTAACACCAACACCAAAAGCAACTCCTGCAACGCCCTCACCTTCTCCAACTAAATCGACTAGCGCCAAACCAACTGCTACAACTAAGGCAGTGGTGAAAAATCCAGCAACAAAAATTCCATTTAAGGTAGAGCTGCGTTCTGCAAAGGTAGTGGAAACCAGTTCGGGAGATCAATCTGAAAGTGCAAATATTTCTGGATTCACTGAGTCGATTAACCTGAATTACCATGGAAATCTAAATGACAAGACTACGAAACCAACAGGGGTCCGTTTCTATATTAAAGATCCGAAAAACAACGTGCGTACCCTCATTGGAGCAGTGGCTCTGACCACCACCAAGGATGTTACGGGCGATGAAAAACCGACGTGCAGTTTGGCCAAGGGTAAAAGTGTCACTTACGATTGCCAAGTCTCATTTAATCCTGAAAAGAATGGTGTTGCGCCGAAGAGCAAGATTTTTCTGTACGCAGCACCTTACAACTCCGCAGGAGAGTCTTCAACTTTACATCCAATCAGTCTATTTCCGATTATGGATAAAAAAGCATTTATTGCGTGTTTAGAAAATGGCATTGATGAGACTAAGAAAGAGTTGACTGCGATATTTGTAGGAATTGCACTTGATACCGGTGCAAGCGCTACTACGGATTCCTTGAAAATTGGGAGTCAGGTTTGGGAGCAAGGTACTGAAGCCACGATCTCATTAAGATTGAAACAGATGACATCTCCCACTGAAGACCTTAAGAATTTAAAGGATGTTGCTTCAGGTACTTCTATGTCTATTTTGAATAAATGGCTATTGGGCAACGCAGAGATAAGAATTAGCGCTAAATTGATTGTTAAAGGTGCAACTCTTTCTGCAACTGCCATAGGAGGAGTCATTAGCGCAGTCGACATAATTGTTGCAGGTCAAAAAGCCCAATATCGAATATCCGATTGTGATACCAACAACCCCTACTAGCCAAACAGAAATAAACCCATCCACTAAAGAGAGAGAAGACAATGGCAGTTTCACCTAATCTGAAAAAGAACTTCATAGCATCACTTTTTGACTTCAATCTTGAACATCTTGTTTCGCTAAAGTTTCTAAAATTTATCTACTTGATTTTCACAGTAGGAGTCACTCTAGTAGCAGGAATTGGCGTGTTAGTCTGCTTCCTGTCATTAAAAGATAACTTCTTTTTCATTCCTCTAATCGCGATTGGATATCTTCTAGTCTTAATCTCGTTTCGAATCTGGATTGAGTTAATCTCATCGCTTCTTCAAATTGCTCGAAATACTCGTGAATTGGTTGAAATTTCGAAATTTGTTGCTAAGAATGAGTAGTCATGGCAGAAGCTAAATCCTTTGCTGATAAAGCTGTGGATCTACTGCTTCGCTCGCTAAGAACAGTTTTTAACGAGCGCGTTGTACAAGCCGTAGAGACATTAATCGAACAAACGAGAGAGAATTTAATAGGTCAAGAAGAACCCCTTGAACCTACATTGATTTCCACAAGCGATAGAGAGATCAAAACGAAATCCACTCTGCCTTGGATGTTGAGTAATGAAGAAAAAACCAAGATGGATTTCACTTCTATTGATTTTGCTTCTCAAAATACCTTGGGTGTTGGCTCAGCGGAATCGGAAGAAGTTGATATTGAAGCAATGGTAAATGCATCAAAGCAAGCTTTGAACTTTCTTCAAAAACAAGCTCGTGTTCAGGGCGCCAATTTAAATTCATTTGCCAAGACCAAGAAGGATGAACTAGAACAAGTAAGAAAAGAGAAAGCAATTGAGAAAGACAGGCTCCGAGAGGAAGCTTTGCTTGCAAAATCTCTTGAAGAGCCTGAAATTATCATCCTGCAGAAGCCAGTCGAGATTGCACTAGAGGTTCCTACCGAGCCTGAGGTTATCCAAGTGCCACCCTCCAGCGAAGTCCAGCCCGCCAGTGAGCCATCCAACAAGGCAAAAGCTGCGAAGTTGCCACGAGTTGTTGAGCCACCTAAGCCACCTAAGCCACCTAAAGTCAAACGCACTTACTCCGCTGCTAAAAAGCGGAAGGCGGGACAACTAGTCGTAGTTGCTGTTATCGCAACAGCTCTCTTAGTTTTGTTACCTCAGATTAAAAGTGGGTTTAGCTCTGACAAAAGTTCCAATTCATCCAAATTAAGTAAAGAGGCAACACCAACACCTACGACAACACAGGCAGAAACTTCTTCACCAACACCAACACCAACACTAACTAAAGCACCTTCAGCTTCCCCAACACCAACAAAGACAAAAGCTGTGAACAGTGGCCTAATCACAGATAGTGCTCGCAGTGCAGTGATTGCCTCACTGGAGAAGTGTGCGCTATCAACTGTGTACTCACCTCCCGGGTGTCCATTTGAAGAGACCGCCTTCATTCATGGAACTAGCATGTATTGGACGCTTTCGGGGGTCCCTAAGATCACCTTGGTCTCAAACAAAGCAGAAGTTCTGACCTTGCTCGTTTCCGGAAAAGCTGTAGCGCATGTGTACTACGGGGAAAAACTTCGAGATCGCGATCACCCCTTTTCTCGTACGGCAATCGCAACACCAGCAGGCGCCACCTACAACATCAAGTGGAAATAAGGAAAAGGAAAATTATGAAGAACATATGTGTTGGTTGTGGCGCTAAGTCATAGATGGCTCTTTGCCTACAATGATCGCTGGCTGATGTAGCCATACAATCACTTCCTACTAGGACTTGATGGAAACAAACTGGTGGCGGGTGAAGGATTTGAACCTTCGAAGGCAGAGCCGGGGGATTTACAGTCCCCTCCCATTGGCCGCTCGGGCAACCCGCCAAGGTCGAACA
>CAIJHZ010000116.1 GCA_903820565.1 uncultured Actinomycetes bacterium | reverse complement strand
GATGCAACTTTGTAATCCAATGTGTCATCTTTAAATACCGGTGGGCCATCCAAATACATAGTGGAGTTGGTCGTAACAACACCAGCAAGTCCTTTCTCTTGGTCAAGACATTCTCGTACTTGCCCTGATCCGTTATCCATCATGGTTCCAAGACGCCACTGAGTAGGCATCGCTGCAGCTTTATCTTTAGCGATCGGCAACCAAAGCATGAAATTATCCATTGAGGATTGAGAGAAATTAGTGTTGAGATGTTTAAACGAGATATTTTTCATGCCAGCGCGGGTTTTCTCGGAATTAGCAATCGGCGTACCCAAGTTTTCATTTGTAATTGGATAATGCAACCCCTCACCATTCCAGGATTGAGTTAGGTAAGCGGCGACATGAGAATCAGAGAGATCATCGCTCTTGTTCCAAACATCTACTAGCGGCACGGCTATTGGATTGGCAGTAACGGTCAAGTTTGTGATTCCGCTTGTTGTCTTGTAATCAATCACCGCATTTTTCATACGGCCGTGGAGCCAGCCAGAGAGATTTGTATTTAGGCGAAGTGAGAAGCCAAAGGATATCTCTTTAGACATTGTGTAAGGCATGGCACATTGCGTATTTGATACTGCAACGCAGAGCTTGGTAGGTCTGGCATCAATATTCTTAGTTTGAGTCGAGGTGACGATTATGCGGCCTACTTCATCGAATTTTGCAGTATTCGTTTCAGTTACGCGATCAAAAAAATCACCATCAATGATTTTTACCGCAGATATTGATGCTCTAAGTTGTGGCGTAGCAAAGGCAGTCTGGTCACCATGGCGATTAGAAGTCAAAGTTGTTTTAACTAAATACTGATCTCCCCCAGCATGCGGTGCACCCGGAATCGAAACAAGTGCTGCACCAGATCCACGAGGAACATTTAAAGCTTTATTGCCAGCAAAGGCTTGTGGGTTACTAGATGGAAATACTGTTGCAGGACCGACAGTTAGCTTTGCACCATTGGCATCGGTTGCGAAAATTTCGGAGATGCAGTTGATATCGGTGGCATCAGTGCAAACTGGCAATATGGCGCGATAGTAAGAAAAGACAGAGAAAGTGCAGCCATCTTCTGAACCGGTATTACAGATAGCAACTTTTGTGACTTTGCCATCGGTTTTGCCGTTATCTGAAGTGAAGTTAATCCATGTCGATGCTTCACTATTTGCAAATACTGCGTCGTTTGTTTCATATCCAATGTACCCAGCGCCTGGCGCTGGAAGTGTTACCCACTGTTCGGGAATTGTTGAATCAGCGCCATGTGCAAGAGCCGGCGATACAAGAGCAACTGCAATTAGCAATACGGAAAACTTACCTATGCGCTTCATGTATTCCCCAGTCTCGATTTTTATTTAACTCTGATAAATGAGAGACCGCCCCCGGCTCACTAATTTCTTAGCGAGCCGGGAACGATTTGCCCTCGTCATCTATATATGGAAGAAGTGGAGAAACTACTTCTTCTTATAACCTGCTGGACATGCTGGCTGTACTGCAGTGATCTTCTTTACTGCCTTGCCCTTTACGCATGTGATTGTTGTCTTGTTCAGGATCTTGGCAGAAGGCTTGTAGCCCTTCTTGATTCCGATCTTGAGCTTTGGACGTGAGTATTCAAAGCCAGATACATCAATGATGATCTTGCCGTTCTTAACACTGATTGCCTTTAGGAACGCTGCGGTTCCGCCAGCTTCAGTTGTAAGTGATACCTCAAGTGCTGAAGCTGCATCATTTGGATTTGTCATACCCCAAAGAAGTGCTGCATCTGCCACTGGAATTACTGCCTTGTAGAAGCCCTTGTTTACTGTCACACCATCTGGTGCGAAGTGAGGTGCCGCTGCACGCCATGTAAATGCCTTGTCCGCTACGCTCCAAACTGGAGTTGAAAGACCGCAGACGCCGTTTGAACCGACGTACATTCCACCGGAAGTTCCCTCGACACCAAAGCCTGATGTGTCATCGTTCGCTGCCATTGCAATCATCTGGAATTGACGAACGTTAGCCTTTGAAATGCCG
>CAIJHZ010000115.1 GCA_903820565.1 uncultured Actinomycetes bacterium | reverse complement strand
TGAATGACAACTTGGGCATTTCCGCCTAGTTCCATTGAACAACGAATAACACGGTCTGCTGCTTCTTTAAGAAGAACGCGGCCAACTTCAGTTGAACCAGTAAATGAAAGATTCTTTACGCGTGGATCATGCAACATTTTTGAAATTGCTGGACCTGTCTTTTCTGGCAAGACCAAGTTGAGAACACCCTTAGGTAATCCGGCACGTTCCATTACATCAACGATGTACATGGCAGTTAGTGGGGTTTCGGTTGCTGGCTTCAAAATCATTGTGCACCCTGCAGCAACTGCTGGGCCGATCTTGCGGGTAGCCATTCCTGCTGGAAAATTCCACGGAGTAATAAGAATTGAAAGCCCAATTGGTTCATGGGTTACAAGTATTCGCTTATCCCCTGACGGAGATTTACGGAAGTCACCAGGGGTGCGAACTGCTTCTTCTGCAAACCAACGAAAAAATTCTGCGGCGTAGGCTGCTTCACCACGAGCATCTGGCATTGCTTTTCCATTTTCACGAGAAATCAAAGTGGCGATCGCTTCATTTTCAGCGGTCATTAATTCAAAAGCTTTACGCAAAATCTCTGAGCGATATCTTGGAGCGGTCTTTGCCCACGCCTTTGCTGCGCCATCGGCAGCTGCAAGTGCAGCGTCGCAGTGTGCATCTCCAGCGAGGGCGACTTCAGCGATAACGGTTCCGTCGCTTGGATCGTAAACAGGAATCTTTCCGATTCCATCAACCCATTGGCCATCGATATACAACTGTGTGTGCATGGTCTGAAGCATACGCTTTACGCTCAAAACAGTGAAGACTGAGCCCTTTCAGGTAGAGTGACACTTATTAAATTGCAGTAAATGCAATAAAAAGGAGTTTAAGTGCCTAAGTCGTGGACCGATGACGCGCCAGCCCCAGAAGTTTTAAGAGATCACGCACATCTTAAAGACTCTTTTTTCTACACAATCAAACGCCGTTTATTGGGCAACCCACTTAATCGTCACTCTTTAGGGCATCAACGCCTTAGTAAGCGATATGCATTGGGAATTCTTTCATCGGACTGTATTTCATCATCAGCCTATGGTTCAGAACAGATTTTGATTGCATTACTGCCAGCGTTTGGGTTAGCAGCCTTTGCAATTTTGATGCCCATGACAGCAGTTGTTCTAACTATTTTGGTCATCATTACTTTGTCATATCGAGATGTCATTAATGTTTACACAAAGGTTGGTGGCGCCTACATTGTTTCGCGCGATAACTTTGGTCCAGTTGTTGCGCAAATTGCAGCTGTTGCATTGATGTTGGACTACATCGTAACCGTAGCAATTCAATCTGCCGCTGGTGTTGCCGCAATTATTTCGACGTTCCCATCCCTTAACGGATTAAAAATTCCGATGATCCTGCTGGTAATTATTCTTCTTACCTACGGAAATCTTCGCGGTGTTAAAGAAGCTGGTAAGGCTTTTGCTTTACCAACCTACTTCTTCGTTGGTTGTATGTTCATTGTTTTTGGAACCGGTATTTACAGAGTTATCACCGGAAACATTGATGTTCTCCCAACTGATTTACCTGGCGCTGTGCATGTTGGACAAAGCCAAGGGCTTTTGACCTTTGCGGCGATATTTATTCTGCTTCGCGCTTTTGCTAACGGTGGCTCATCTCTAACAGGATTAGAAGCAATTTCTGATGGTGTCGCTCTCTTTAAGACTCCTGAACACATAAATGCTCGCCGCACCCTGTATGTAATGAGCACGTTACTTGGAATTCTCGTCCTTGGTGTTTCATGGTTTGCCCACAAAATTCATGCCATGCCCTATGAATCAGGCACCCCCACTGTTATTTCGCAGATCGCTAAAACCATTATGGGAGACGGTGTTGTTGGCTCAGTCATGTTCGTTATGGTCCAGCTTGCAACAATGCTTATCTTGTTTGCTGGTGCAAATACCACCTACAGCGCATTCCCTATATTGGTGAACTTTGTTGCAACTGATGGTTACTTGCCTCGTCAATTAACAAAGCGTGGCCACCGTTTGGCCTTCTCAAATGGAATTTTGCTTCTGTCTGGCGGCGG
>CAIJHZ010000114.1 GCA_903820565.1 uncultured Actinomycetes bacterium | reverse complement strand
GGGAAGATGAACTCGAAGAGCTTTTAGATATGAATCCTATTCCAAGTCAAAAGATAATTGATAAGCACAATTCTGATTTAATTGAATGTCAAACTTTCCTCAAGCAGGAGAAGATTAAGTAGCTCCCTTCTCCAGAAGGCGTTGAAGAAAAATTGGCAGATTTGTCCAATAGAAAGTCTGTTCTAGAAGGCGAACTCGCTGAGGTAAGCGATCGGGTTGCTTTGGCAAATATGGTTTTGAAGAATCTCGAAATAGCTAACCAAGGCATCACCAATGCGCTTGAGGAGATAACAAGCAAGAATGTTTTGATAGCTCCTTATTTAGATCTTGATACTTGGGTTAACGGAAAAAACACTTTGGGACTAAAACTCTCTAATTATGTTCTTCAAGAGCGCCTCGAAATGGTTCTCGAAAGAGCAAGCAATCATTTGCGCCGGGTAAGTCATGGTAAGTACGAATTTAGACTTAATGAAGATCGCGTTGGACGACAACGAATCGCTGGTCTTGGAATTCAAATCATGGATTACCGAGCTGGAAAAGAGAGATTGGCTGAAACACTCAGTGGTGGTGAGACCTTCTACGCATCTCTTTCTCTAGCACTTGGACTTGCAGAAGTTGTTAAGGCAGAAGAGGGTGGACTTGAACTGGGAACACTCTTCATCGATGAAGGATTTGGCTCCCTCTCTGAAGAAACTCTAAGTGAAGTTATTGACGTTTTAGAGGAGTTAAGGTCGGCAGAACGAATCATCGGCATCATTAGCCACGTCGAGGGAATGAAGACCCAAATCCCTCTTCGCATTGAAGTCAGAGCAAGTGATGAAGGTCCAAGCTCGATTCGATTTGCAACTGCGGAAATGCAGTAGCACCTGCCAAATCATCAGGCAGCTGTTTATTGGTGGAACTAATCGAATTCAAACTCTTGAAAAATACTAGGCAGAAATCTCCCCGGCAACGGCAGCCCACACCTCAGGCGTGCCAGTGTCAGGCAAGTACCCACCTGCCCCACCCATCAACTTTGGTGTGTAAGCAAATGCCTTTGCCAACTCTCTGGCCGCCACTGCATAACCGCCGACTGTGTATTGCAAGTGAGTTAACGGATCATCAGCTAGACCATCAGCACCTGATGTGATGAATAGCAGATCAGGTTGAAAGGCACGAGCAATAGGTATGAATCTATTGATACCTGCCAACAGTGCGCTATCACCTAACCCAGTAGTTGCAAAGCTGAGTGGGAAGTTAAAGATATTCTTCTCTGGTTCATCGGCGTTGCCTGTGCCAGGAAAGATTCCTTGCTCATGGATTGAGAAAGTTAGCACGTTGGGATTTTCACGAGTTAGGTTCTCTACGCCATCACCATGATGGGCATCAATATCAATGATGGCAACTTTTAAGCCATGATCCTTAGTTGCAATGTCTGCTGCTATCGCGAAATCATTAAACACACAAAAACCAGATGAGTGGTCGTATTGGGCATGATGCTTTGCAGCAGGTAGATGGATTGCAACATCTGCTTCTTTATTCAGCAATGCATCAAGTGCGACCAAGGTGCCACCGGCAAAAAGTGTGGCAAAGCGCGCGAGGTCTTCGCGCGCTCCGCTCCACTCAGAACTTCTGTGTTCACTAGTGACCTCATTGATATAGCCAGCGCTATGGACTCTTGCTAGCTCTGATGCTGTTGCAAGACGAGGTTCAAGGATGCGCTGATCACTAACTATTAAGTTATAGCCGTTGATAAAGCGACGTCCCTGGGTTGGGTGATCATCTGAGAAAAACCAGTTGGCATACTCAGGTGAATGAACCAGTGTGACTTTCTTGCTCATGAGGTACTCCTTAGGCTGATAGCGAGGAAGGTGGATTGATAAATGAAGTTGCACTTGTGAGTAGCCACTGTTCGAAGTGGGAGTTACACAGTGCATCTTCGCCGCGGTTAGCGCGGATCAGATCAATTGCTTGATCTGGGCTATAGCCCTCTTTGATTAGGACAAGTGCTAAGACAAGACCCGAACGGTTCAGGCCTGCTTGGCAGCGGATCAGAACACGATCACCGGATTTCCATTGCTGGTGAGCAAAATCGACAGCTTTGCGTAATCGGTTCAGGTCGATATCGGAGATGAGATTGTCAGGGATTCCATAACGCAGTTCCTGCACATTCCAATCAGCAGGCCTTGCCCAGGCATACATAGTGATGATGGAATCAAATGGCATGTCACTGCGGCGCTTGTAGCTTGCGTGAGCGACGTGGATGACGTCGTTGTCATCTGTGCCACCTTGAAATAAGTTAGGAAGGATCTCTGAGAAGAGAGCCGCTGGATAATGATTGTGTTTAAGTGTCATTGCATTCTCCTTAGTTGAGGTAGTCATCTTGGGTTTTTGGATTGTCATCACGGTTGCGCATCTTGCGAGCGCGAGATTTTTCAGAGAAGTTTTCATTCAGGCGCTTTGATGAATACGCAATGTCATCAAACTCTGCTGACTTTGCAAGGGCATCCATCTCATCAGCTTCTGATGTAATGATCTGAAGTGATTCTGCGGTGCGCTCATCTGTGACGCGGATGGTGCTTGCTTCACGACGCAATTTTTCTGCAGTTGATTTCAAGCGTGATGATGCTTGGGCGTTGTTGCCATTGCGCAGCTCATCAATGGCTGTTGCTTTTTCAGTCTGTGCAGTCAGGATCAAGCGCTCTGCTCTCACAACAGGATCTGCCAAACGGCCCTTAGCAACATCATCTGGAACAACGTTGACCTGGATCGGCACAGAGACGGTGATTTCTTCCATCTTTGCAACATCTAGATATTCCAGAGTGAGGTCAGCAATGGTTGCAAGACCTAGTGCTGGCATGCCTGGTACTTCGATGTCGATCACAAAGCGGCGGTTCTCCCCCGCATAGAGATCACCGAGCTGGACCACGTAGGTGTCGCCTTCTTTGAAGTGCGGCAAACGCTGCAGGATTTCGATGCGTGGGTTAGTTGTGAGCGCAGGAGATGGTGTGAAGCGCATGACTGCGTTAACAACTGACTTTTCTAGTAAGTCATCAACCTCTGCTGCTATTGCACCGATTGCTTCATCGATTGTGTAGGCAAAGCGATGTGCGCCATTGCCGCCTTGTGCCATAGCTTCAAGGATCTTCTCGTCATAGCCTGTGCCAAGGCCGATGGTTGAAGTTGTGACCTTGTTAGTTGCATGTGTTGTTGCAATCTGTGCCAACACAGCTGGATCTTGTTCGCCAGCGTTTGCATGACCATCAGAGATTAGAAGCAGGGTTGCACCAGCATCCGTTGCAACGCGAGAGAGTTCGCGCAGACCCATGGCGTATCCAGCAGAGATGTCTGTGCTACCGCCAGTTTGCATTTGGCGCACCGCCTTGCGAAGGGCTGGCATATCGTGATCTGCCATGGTGCGCATTGGCGCAACGATCAGTGCTTGGTCATCAAATGCAATCAAACCAAATGAATCTTGTGGTGCAAGGCGATCGATTAGCTTCAGGATGGATTCCTTAGCTGAATCAAATACCGGACCAGACATCGATCCGCTGCGGTCAAGGACAACTTCGACAGCTTGTCCGGGGCGAGACATCGCCGCATCCGTAATTGGCGCGGTCATGTCTAGCATCATGGTGACCTTCTCTGTTGATTCCAGAGCTACAAGGTCGATATCGAGCAGTGCTTTTACGTTCATTGCGTTTCCTTTCGTTGGAAGTTCAGGTTTTTTGGGCCTCTACTCTGTAAGACGTATTTGGAGGGGGGAAAGTAATCAAGATTGCAAAAGTATTTTTGGTTCGAGTTTCGAACTCGTGGCCCCAGAGTGTGCGGGCAGGGCTAACTGTTAGAAGGCAGGACCGATCTCACGCGCGAGGAGGTGGTGTATCAGTGACATATCCACAAGGTAGCGGGCACCACTGACAAATTTGTCGGTGGTGTGCGCGCAGGGTGTACAGAGACCAGAGTGCTAGCGGGCTAGAAGGCTGAGATAGCTAGAGCTTGTAGCGGTCGGTGCTTTCCATGCGCTCTTTAAGCTCATCCTGAATTCGGCGCAGCTGATTGGAAACAGCTTGCGGGCTTCCGTACGCCAACTCCTCGGCTATTTCTGTGGGAGAAAAGCCGGCTGCATACATCAAGACTAGTTTTTGATGCTTTTCAGATAAGAAGCCAAGAACTTCGTTGACCGACTCTTGCAGCATGTAGGCAGTCTTTGGTCCCATCAATGTTTCCGATACTTGGCGCAAGAATTGGTGATCATCTTCGTCTTGATAGTTGTCGATATCAACCTTGGTGAATTTACTGCGCGCTCGCCACATATCGATGAAGGTGGTTCTTGTTACTCGCCAAATCCAGGCTTCAATATTTTCGGGGCGGTTATCTTCCTTTAGAAGTTTCTCAATAACATTTGATGAAAGATCTTGCGAGCTGTTCATGCTGCTGCGATTTCGCCCGTGAGACGCATTGCGTGCAATACGCTGCCAACTCTCCCACTCTTCAGCAGTTACATCATCTTGCCAACGACTCATCTTTGTAGTTTACCTTAATGCTGAAATTCGCATAGAGCGCAAGCTAGTCAACCTGGTACCTAGTTACACAAAGTTCTGAGTGGAATTTCAAGAGTAGATGGAGATAACTTCTCTATCTCTTTGATGTCGGCAAGTACTTGCCTTTGTACGTCTTCACCTAATGAATCAATTGCACTTTGGGTATAGTCATAACCGATAGGTTCCATAACTGTGCACACCCGATCGATAAGTTCGGTAAGACTTGCTTCTGGTTTCGATGAACTACACGATGTTGTAAGCAAAGCAAAAGCTAAGCAGACTGATCCAGCCTTGGCCTTTCCCTTAATCAATATTGCCAAGCTATGCATTAATTGCCATCCATTGAGTTACCGCTGCGACAACACAGATCAACACACAAAAGACTCTGAATGCGCCCCAAGGGTTCTTCGCGCCTGCCTTGGCATAGTTTGAATTCTCTTCACTTGTGTCATGACCAATTGCTTGAAACTGCTTAAGTTCTGTGTCAAATGAGAGAACGCTAGCAATATTAATAATGACAACAATTGCAGTTAAGGCTAGCTTTAGTGAGTCGCCACTTAGATCTCCAAAAGTGATCATGGCTAGTGTCGCTAAATTGCCGAAAATAAAGACTAAGCGAGTTGTGTTAAAGCCAAGCTCTGTGTTGTGAACTCTCTTTGCATTGAGATTTTGATCCATTGTTCTGCCTCTCCGTTGAAGTAGTAAAGATCTATTGGCTCAATCGTCCTCTCCGAAAGGCGACACATTGGGCAACACGCCCAAAATGGTCAATTAGGCCTGCGCTTGCGGATGAAGGTGGCTGGCTCCTTTAACTTGAATGTGAACATTCCGTGACTCTTCGGGCCATACTCTGTTCAGTTGCAAGGTTATGAGTTAAATTTCCCTTATTCGAGGTTGGGAATCCCATCCCCCGCCAGAGCGTTTGGAGATACTTCTGTGATTTGTCCTTTCTGTGCCGAGGAAATTAAAGACCAAGCCAAGCTGTGTCGCTTTTGCGGGAAAGATTTGCCGGCAGTCCCAGTTGCCGCGAAGACTCCACAGGAGGCGGTAACTTCCTCTAGCGTAACTCCTGGAGAAAAGCAGCTACTCGCTCAAGTGCAGGGCATGATTTCAAACTTTTCTAAGCAACAAAAGATTATCGCTCTCGCAGTTATTGCGGTTTTGATTCTTGGTGGGGTCTCGGTTGGGTTCAATAAATACTCGCAGATGCAAGAGAAGAACAGGCTTGTTGCTGCTGCAAAGGCTAGATCTGATGCGGCTGCGGCTGAAGCAGCGGCTGAAGCAGCGGCTTATAGTGCTGCAGTTGCTGATAACTCTTGGGTTCCAACGGGTTTTACAAAGTTTAGATTAAATCCATTCGTTGCCTATAAAAAAGATAATTCACAAAGTTGCAGCACTTACGGTGCGTGTTTTCCATTCATTGCGGTTACCAAAAAATACTGTTCAAGTCTTTATATTGAGGCAAATTCAATAAATAACAATGGTGTGGTTGACGATAACGGAAGCGATTCGGCGCGAGGCATAGGCTCGGGACAGCGTGTAAAAATGAAAATTC
>CAIJHZ010000113.1 GCA_903820565.1 uncultured Actinomycetes bacterium | reverse complement strand
TCCCGTCGAGGAAATCATGAAGTGATGATTCGTGGAACTTTTGCAAACATTCGCTTGCGTAACCAATTACTTGACGACGTTGAAGGCGGATATACCCGCGACTTCACAGTTGCTGATGCGCCGCAAACTTCAATTTACGAAGCATCAGTCGCTGCTGCTGCCAAGAATGTGCCGATGGTAATTCTCGCTGGTAAAGAATACGGTTCAGGCTCATCACGTGACTGGGCTGCAAAGGGAACTGCGCTCCTTGGTGTTCGCGCAGTAATTGCGGAAAGCTTTGAGCGCATTCACCGTTCAAACCTGATCGGTATGGGTGTGCTGCCTTTGCAATTTAAGGATGGCGAAACCGCTGCCTCACTAGGCCTGACTGGTACTGAAACATTTTCTATCATTGGAATCACAGCGCTCAATAGCGGGGGAGTTCCAAAGGAGTTAACTGTTTCTGCAGGATCAATTACATTTTCTGCCAAGGTACGCATCGATACACCGGGTGAAGCCGATTACTATCGCCACGGCGGAATCATGCAGTTCGTACTGCGTTCTTTGTTGGCCGAATAATTCCATAGTAAATCGTGATGGACTTAAATAACTTCTCATTAGCGACCCTTCGCGAAATGAACCCTGCTCAGTTAAAAGAGCTTGCTGCTGATATCCGGGTATTTTTAATCGACAAAGTCTCAAAGACGGGCGGGCATCTTGGTCCCAATCTTGGTGTTGTCGAACTCAGTATTGCAGTGCACAGAGTTTTTGATTCTCCCAAAGATGTAGTTCTTTTTGACACAGGGCATCAGTCATACGTTCACAAAATTCTTACCGGACGCGCAGACCAATTCGATTTACTAAGACAACGCAACGGTATTTCAGGTTATCCAAATCGCCGCGAAAGTGCCCACGATGTAATTGAAAATTCTCATGCTTCAACAGCGTTGTCGTGGGCGGATGGCATTTCTCGCGGATTTTCCTTGTCGGGACAATCAAATAGACATGTAGTTGCAGTAGTTGGTGACGGTGCATTAACTGGTGGAATGTCCTGGGAGGCGCTCAATAATTTATCTCCTGAGTCAGAGCGAAATTTAGTAATTGTGGTTAACGATAATGAGCGGTCGTATTCCCCAACCATTGGCGGGTTAGCAACCTACTTAACAACTCTGCGTGCAAGCAGAGAGTACGAGCGCATCCTGGGTCGAGGCAAGAGAATGCTTCACAACACCCCTGTCGTTGGAAAGTATATTTACGGAACTCTGCACGGATTAAAAAAGGGAATCAAAGACATGGTTGCCCCGCAGGGAATGTTCGAGGATCTCGGATTCAAATACCTCGGGCCTATTGACGGCCATGACGTTGCAGCTCTGGAAAAAACCTTACAGATGGCTAAAGAGTTTGGTGCACCAGTCATTGTTCATGCAATCACCGAAAAAGGACGAGGCTATACACCAGCCATCGAAGATATGGCCGAAAAGTTTCATGCAGTTGGAATTGTTGATCCTGTAACGGGTAAACCTCTGAAGGCGTCAGCGCCATCGTGGACTAACGTTTTCTCTGAGGAAATTACTGCTATCGGTGCAGAGAATTCAAAGGTAGTCGCAATTACTGCGGCAATGCTTGGCCCAACAGGACTAGATAAATTTTCCCAGAGTTTTCCGGACAGAACTATTGATGTAGGTATTGCCGAACAACATGCAGTGACTAGCGCTGCTGGCTTAGCCTATGCAGGGATGCATCCAGTTATAGCTATTTATTCAACATTCTTAAACCGGGCCTTTGATCAATTGTTACTTGATGTCGCACTTCATAAGGCGGGAGTTACCTTTGTTTTGGATCGTGCCGGAATTACTGGCGATGATGGCCCTTCACATCATGGAATTTGGGATTTAGCACTTACGGGAATAGTTCCAAACATGCATGTGGGCGCACCACGTGATGGAGCGCGACTACGAGAGATTTTGCGCGATTGTGTAGCGATTGAAAACGCTCCATCAATGGTGAGATTTCCAAAGGGCGCTGTTCCATCAGATATTCCAGCATTAGAGCGGATTGCTGGAGTAGATATCTTGTACCGCGGTGCAAGTAAGCAAGTTCTTGTGGTCAGTGTTGGCTCTATGGCTGCGATGGCTTTAGAGGTTGCAGCACTTGCCCAGAAACAATCAATTGAAATCACAGTGATAGATCCTTTGTGGGTTAAGCCAATTTCTCCTGCTGTCATTGCTTTGTGTGCTGAATATTCCACCGTTGTTGTTATGGAGGATGGAATAAAACATGCAGGAATCGCCAGTACGCTCTCCGAAGCGTTGCGAAATGCAGGTATTGCTTGCTCATTGCATTCAGTAGGCGTGCCGCTCGAATTCATAGAGCACTCAAAGCGAGCTGAAATTCTAGAAGATCTAGAGATCACACCAACTGCAGTTGTGCAGCAGATAGCAGGATGGATTTCCTAGATTTAAGGCAGTGAGGCAACACCCTTGTCATGGAAACGCTTGCCTGTAACAGATTCGCTTATTCCTTCACGATCCAAGTACGGCAAAATTCCACCAAGATGCATTGGCCATCCGGCTCCCATCAACATGCACAGATCGATCTCTGCAGGTGTTGAGACAACGCCCTCATCAAGCATCGCCCGTGCTTCTTCGGCTAGCGCCTTTAATGCGCGCGAGCGAACTTGCTCTCCTGTCGAAGGTGTTGTTCCCTGTTCAACTAGCGCTAAAGCCGCAGGGTTGGCTCCAACTGATCCATCCTCATTTTTAATGTAGAAATTACGAACACCTTCTTTGACCATGCGCTGCATAGTTGGGGAAATCCGGTAACGAGGGCCAAGATTGTTGTGAAGGGTTTCTGAAACGTGCAAAGCCACACCTGGACCTACAAGATCTAGCAACTGGAATGGAGACATTGGGAAACCAATCTCCATCATTGCAGAATCTGCAACAGCCGGTGGTGTGCCTTCATCAACCGCGTCCGTTACTTCACCCATGAAACGCGTCAGCAAACGGTTAACGACAAAGCCAGGAGCATCCTTACAGATAATCATTGTTTTCTTGAGCTCTTTGCCAACTGCAATAGCAGTAGCAGTTGTTGCATCATCTGTTGTTGATGTGCGAGCGACTTCTAGCAATGGCATAACTGCAACTGGATTGAAGAAGTGGAATCCAACAACGCGCTCTGGATTTTTCAATCCTTCAATCATTCGCTCAACCGAGAGGGAGGAGGTGTTAGTTGCTAAGACACATTCCGGCGAAACGATTGTTTCTAGTTTCTTAAAGAGCTCTTGTTTCAATGAGAGCTCTTCAAAGATTGCTTCGATAATAAAGTCACAACCAGCAAACACTGATTGATCGGCAGATCCTGAAATAAGAAGAGCCAAGCGACCGGCTGATTCAGCGCTCATGCGCTTCTTGTCAACCAATTTTGCTAGTTCATTTTTAACCCAAGCCACACCCTTATCGGCACGCTCTTGATCAATGTCTGTCATGACAACAGGGCATTTCAGGTTACGAACCATAAGGAGTGCCAACTGCGAAGCCATCAAACCTGCTCCAACTACGCCAACCTTTGTGACCTTGCGCGCTAATGCTGGTTTTGGTGCTCCTTCAACTTTCTTGCGCTTCTTTTGAATCACATTAAATGCATACAGAGATGATCGCAATGTGTCTGACATCGTTAAATCTGCAAGTACCTGATCTTCAGCATCAAAGCCCTGGCCCAATGTGTTACTTCGAGCAGCAGCGATTAATTCGAGCGCCTTCATGGGCGATGCAATAGTTGCTCCACCGTACTTCTTTAAAGCAGCAGCCTTGCCAGTTGCAAGGGCTGTTTCCCAGGCTGGGTCATTGCTGTAATCAGTTCGCTCGATCTTTGTTGTGCCATTTAGTACAGCGACTGCAAAACCGATTGAGCGCTCCAAGAAATCAGCTGGATCAAACATCGCATCGACTACGCCTAGCTTTAATGCATCCTTGGCTTTCATCATGGTGTTGTTGTTTAGCGCATTAAGCATGATTACTTGTACTGCGCGCTCTGGACCAATTAACTTAGGCAAAATTGTTGCTCCGCCCCACCCTGGAACGAGCCCCAAAAATACTTCTGGAAGTGCGGTAAATGCGGTGGAAGCAACTGTGCGGTAATGGCAATGAAGTCCAACTTCAAGACCTCCACCTAATGCCAATCCATTGATGAATGCGAATGTTGGAATCTTTGATTCACCTAAACGGCGGAAAACATCATGACCAAGCTTTCCGATTGCAAGCGCCTGACTACGTTCAGTTAAAAATGAAAGCGCAGAAAGATCGGCACCTGCGGCAAAGATAAATGGCTTGCCTGTTATTGCAATAGCTGCAGGGTTCCGACCGATCGCATCTGTGATTGCATCGTTTAGCGCATTAACGGATTGTGGGCCAAAAGTATTTGGTCGATTGTGATCGTGGCCGTTATCCAAAGTTATTAGTGCGAGTGATCCTTTGCCACCAAAGGCAGCTAGATCGACATCGCGCACAAGTGCCTTGGTAACAACCTCTTCAGGTGCTCCTGCTGGAAGCGTGATCTCTGCGCTCATAATTATTTTGCTCCCTTGAAGTTAGGGTTTTCCCAGATGACAGTGCCACCCATTCCGAGTCCAATACACATTGTTGTGATGCCATAACGAACCTCTGGTTGTGCTTCAAAGGT
>CAIJHZ010000112.1 GCA_903820565.1 uncultured Actinomycetes bacterium | reverse complement strand
CTTCGGTGTTGCCACCGTTATTGGTGGTCTTCTTGGCGGTTTAGTTTCTAAGAAATTAGCACCACTATCAGCCCTGCGAAATGCTTATGTGGTGTGGTTCATTACCTGCATACCAATCGCTTTCACATATCCAGATTGGACCATGGCATTAGTAGGAACATTTATTGGTCTCATGGGCGGCGCTGTTCAAGTCTTCTACTTCGAAGTCCTTGAAGCAGTTCGACCTAAAGGTTCTCAAACTGCTTCACTCGGTTGGATCTGGAGTGTTGAAGGATCTTTCATGGCAATAGGCGCAGCAACAGGAGGTTGGATTTCAGAACACTACTCACCACAAGTTGGTTTAGCTTTGCTTCCAATAATGCTTCTCTGCGGTCTAATTATTCTCACATCAGGAAAGAAGCGTCTACATGCTGCCAATGACGTGCCAACTGAAGAAGAAGATCTGCAAGCGATTAAAGATATTTCAAACGAAGTTAAGTAATCTAGTGGGCAGCCTCATGCCATGTAAGTCCCAAGCCAGCACTCACATCAAGCGGTGCTCGTAGCGGATATGCCGCTCCCATCTCCCGCTTAACCAGGGTAGTTATCTGCTCTTCTTCACCCTTAACAACTTCAACGATTAACTCATCATGAATCTGCAGCAATAATCTAGAAGATAACTTCTCTTTCTCAATTGCTGCCTGCACTTTGAGCATCGCTAATTTAATAACGTCAGCGGCCGATCCCTGAATGGGAGCATTTAACGCCATGCGCTCAGCAACTTCTCGGCGTTGGCGGTTATCGTGCGTGAGATCTGGCAAATATCTGCGACGTCCCATAATTGTTTCGGTGTAACCGACCTTGCGTGCATCTTCAACAACAACTTTTAGGTAGTCACGAATTCCACCAAAGCGCTCAAAGTATTTATCCATCAGATCTTGCGCTGCAGGAGGAGAAATATCTAACTGAGCAGAGAGTCCATAAGAAGAAAGACCATAGGCAAGTCCATATGACATTGCCTTGATCTGCCGGCGCATTTCAGGGTCAACGTCATTTGCCTTAACACCAAATATCTCTCCGGCAATCCTTGCGTGCAAATCCTCCCCTGACTCAAAGGCTTTGAGCAGTTTTTCATCATGAGATAAGTGAGCCATGATGCGCATTTCAATCTGACTGTAATCAGCAGTTAGTAGGCCCACATAACCCTTCCCGGCAATGAAGCAGTTACGGATAGTGCGACCTTCTTCTGTGCGCACAGGAATATTCTGTAGATTTGGTCCAGTTGATGATAAACGACCCGTTGCAGCAACAGTCTGCTGGAAATGTGTGTGGATGCGACCATCCTTGGCGATTTCTGCAATCAAACCTTCGACAGTTGTTCCAAGCTTTTTTGTCTCACGAATACGCAGCAATGATGTAAGCACAGGATGACCGCTCTTTTGGTGCAGCCAATCCAAACTCTCAGCATCGGTTGTATATCCAGTCTTAATCTTTTTAGTCTTAGGTAGCTTGAGTTCATCAAAGAGAACAACTTGGAGCTGCTTAGGTGATGCCACATTGAATTCATGGCCAACAGCATCGTGCGCGGCCTTTGTCTCCCTGCTTACTTCACCTTCAAAGTAGGCAGCAAGCTTGTCTAGCTCCTTTTTATCAACTGCGATTCCAAGGGCTTCCATCTTGGCTAATAGGGCTGCAATAGGTAGTTCCATGTCATTAAATAGATCCCACAATCCACGCTCCTTG
>CAIJHZ010000111.1 GCA_903820565.1 uncultured Actinomycetes bacterium | reverse complement strand
TCTTTGGTGCTGTCTTTACAAGCTTTGTGTTGAAAACCATTCCAACGTTGTTCACATCTACTGGAACGCCGTAAAGCTTTCCACCGTATGAGAGATCAAAGAATTGGCTTGGAGTGAACTGTCCCTTTTGCGCTGCAGTCAAAACTACAGGAGCAAGCTTTCCGCTCTTAGCTAATGCTGGAACCCAGTCATTACCTGCAACGAAAATATCTGGACCAGTTGTGCCAGATGCCTTATCAAGTGCATCTTTCAATGCATCGTAGCTTGAGAAAGATACGACCTTGATTGTGCTTCCTGGAACCCAGTCGCCCTTCTTTGCAAATACCTTAGTTAGGTTTGGTCCGCGAGTTTCATCGGCCCAAATTAGAATTTCACTTGCGGCTTGAGCAGGAACAATTGTCAAGCCAGCGGCAAATGACATTGTTACAGCAAGAGCAAGACCCTTAAGTAGTCTGTTCTTCACTAATTGTTCTCCTTTAAGATCCGGAAGCCTCTTCTTGGGGGTGCAGGCTTCCTAGTGACCTCATCCCACTCCTTTTGAGCCTTTAATGCAACAAACTGCACCGCAATAAGCCCGTTTCGGAAGGGTTTTTATTGAATTGTTATAAAGCGGCGGGCTTGCATGGCGGCTTGCAGTAGCACGGTTTTGAGGTGCATTGGTGGTCATTCTGGGGTTCGATAGGGCAATGGCCGACGACATTGTTACTCGAGATGAGATCAGAGCCATGCGCCGTTCATATGGCGATGAAGGTTTAGAAACTTTGCCTAGTGATCCATTTGAAGCTTTTGCTGCTTGGTTGAAACAAGCACATGAAAACACCGTAATTGTTGAAGCAAACGCAATGGTGCTTTCAACATTATCAACTGAGTCACAGATTGAAACACGAACTGTTTTGCTTAAAGATATTTCTGATGGTGGATTCACATTCTTCACAAATTATGAATCTCGTAAAGCACATGCAATCAATTTAAATCCAAATGTGTCATTGCTGTTTCCTTGGTATGCGATGGAACGACAAATATCAATCAGTGGAATTGCAGAAAAAGTTTCCGAACAAGAATCTGATGATTACTTTGCAACTCGTCCTTGGGGATCTCAGATTGGTGCGTGGGCTAGTCATCAATCATCACCATTAGCAACACGTGCTGAATTAGAACAACGTGTCGAGGGTGCATCGCAGAAGTGGCCAGAAGGAACTACTGTTCCACGACCACCACACTGGGGTGGATATCGCGTACTGCCCTTAAATATTGAGTTCTGGCAAGGTCGATACTCACGTTTACATGACCGTCTTCGCTATGAGCGGGCTAACACCGCCGCCGATTGGGAACTCAATAGGTACTACCCGTAGTCTTACCCCATGAGCGCAGAGATAATTATTCCAGCAGCAATAAAGCCGGCAGATGGTCGTTTTGGATGTGGACCATCAAAGATTCGTCCAGAGGCATTGGCTGCATTGTCAGCAAGTGGTAATTCAATCCTCGGAACATCTCACCGACAAAAGCCGGTTAAAAATGTTGTAAAGCGGGTTCGCGAAGGCCTTACCTCTCTATTCAATCTTCCAGAAGGTTATGAAGTTGTACTCGGTAACGGTGGTTCAACAGCGTTCTGGGATATCGCAACATTTGGATTAATTGAAGATCGTTCGCAGCACTTGGTATTTGGTGAGTTCTCATCAAAGTTCGCATCTGCTGCAAAGGAAGCTCCCTTCCTAGGAGAACCAACCGTTATTAAGACAGAACCTGGCTCACATCCAGTTTCTGTACTAGAGGCTGGCATCGATGTATATGCAATGACTCACAACGAGACAAGCACCGGCGTTGCAATGCCAATTATTCGTCCAGCAGGAACAGATGGGGCACTTGTTCTTGTTGACGCAACATCTGCAGCTGGCGGCCTAATGGTCGATGCTAAAGAGTTTGATACCTATTACTTTGCACCGCAGAAATCTTTCGCATCTGATGGCGGATTGTGGATCGCGATCATGTCCCCTGCAGCTATCGCGCGGGCAGAAAAGATTAAAACTAGTGGCCGTTGGGTTCCAGCATTTTTTGATCTCGG
>CAIJHZ010000110.1 GCA_903820565.1 uncultured Actinomycetes bacterium | reverse complement strand
GCATTGACGTTCTAACTCCTGCACAAGATATGTACCTGAACTCTTGGGAGCACGGTAGCTAATGACCTTAGTCATGGTCGTCGATGACGACCAGGATCTCGCAGAGATGCTCGGCATCGTTTTAACAGGTGCCGGCATCGATGTGGATCTAGTAAGTCGTGGTGATGAGGTCATGGATGTATTTCGTAATAATCCGCCAGATTTAGTTTTGCTGGATGTTATGTTGCCTGGTCTTGATGGAATCGAAGTTTGCAAGTTAATTCGTGCTGAATCGATGGTTCCAATCGTCATGCTTTCGGCTAAAGGCGACACGCAGGATGTTGTAAAGGGATTAGAAGCTGGCGCCGATGACTACATGGTTAAACCATTTCGACATCCTTCAGAATTAATTGCCCGAATTCGTACTCGCTTACGCCGTACTAATGCTGATGTTCTAGGACTCCTAACTATCGGTGATTTAGCAATTGATGTACAAGCGCATCAAATACTGCGCGCAGGTAAGCAAATTGCGTTAACCCGACTTGAATTTGATTTGCTCGTTGCATTGGCTAAAGAACCTGGCCGAGTTTTTACCCGAGATGCCCTGCTCAGCGAAGTCTGGGGTTACCGACATTCAACTGACACTCGATTAGTCAATGTTCACGTACAGCGCTTACGTTCAAAAATCGAACACGATGCAGAACACCCTGAAATTGTGATCACAATCAGAGGTGTTGGCTACAAAGCTGGAGTCATGGGCGGCTCCTAATCATGAACCGCATCTCCTGGAGAGCACGTAACTCGCTTACATTCAAAGTCATCCTCTCAACGGTAATACTTTCACTGGGCGTAGTGTGGATTATTGGATCCGCCTTAAATTCACGGCTTTCCAGTGGAATTAGAGAAGTAAATCTCAACTCAGCAATCGTTGAGGCCCGTTCCACAATATTTACAGCTGATTATCGATTCTTACTCGCAACAGGAGAAAGAGATTCCATCGTTCAAAAAGTTGTTGACAATGTAATTAGTTCTGCAACAACTATTACTTCGAACGAAAACACTCGCGAAGTAGTTTTCCTTCGAAGCCCTGGGAATAAAACAGTTAAAAATTACGAAATTGCGTCTAACTTTTTGGATCCAGTAACCATCCCTAACTCATTGAGTAAGCAGGTACGAAAATCAAACGAAACTGTTTGGCAGTACACAACGATGCATTACATAAAGGGCACTAGTGTACCCGGACTTGCCATAGGACAAAAAGTTCAAATTCCAGGTGCTGGCCAATATGAAATGTATATCGTTTTTTCTCTTGCAAACGAAGAGAAAACTCTTAATTTGATTAATACATATCTGCTGATTGCTGGCATTATTTTACTTATTTTAATCACAATCATTTCATGGATTGTCGTACGACAAATCGTAAAACCTGTTCGTGAAGCAGCTCGAATCGCTATTAATTTTACGTCCGGTGATTTTAGGCAGCGGATGAAAGTGCATTCACAAGATGAAATATCAACACTGGGTTATGCATTTAATGAAATGGCCGAATCTCTTGAGCAACAGATTGCTCGACTAGAGAACCTTTCACGTGTCCAGCAACGGTTTGTGTCGGATGTTTCCCATGAACTGCGAACTCCATTAACAACATTGCGAATGGCATCAGAAGTAATCTCGGCTTCGAGAGAGAGTTTTGATCCAATAGTTGGACGCAGTACAGAATTATTAGTCGCACAACTAGATCGCTTCGAGCGATTACTAGAAGACTTGCTTGAAGTATCACGTTTTGATGCTGAGGTTGCAGTTCTTGAAGCAGTGGACTTTGACATTGTCCAGTTAGTTAATCGATGCGCAGAAGACTTGGCGCTTGTTGCCAAAGAGAGAAAGACCCAGATTTATATTAAATCTGCCGAACCTGCCATCATGATAAAAGCTGATATTCGTAGGGTTGAGCGCATTCTGCGCAACCTTTTGGCAAACGCAATCGATCACGCAGAAGAGATGCAGATCGATGTAAACATTGAAGCAAGTGAACGTGATGTTGCGATTGGTGTTCGCGATTATGGTGTTGGGCTTGATGAAAATTCATTGACCCGAGTTTTCGATCGTTTCTGGCGCGCTGATCCTTCGCGAGCACGTACACGTGGTGGAACCGGACTAGGTCTTTCCATCGCCTTGGAAGATGCACGTTTGCACAACGGTGAGCTTGAAGCATGGGGTCGCCCGGGCAGAGGCGCGCACTTTGTCGTTACTTTGCCTAGAAAAACTTGGGAGTCAATTGATCATCGGTTAATTCCACTACAACCGGAAGACTTCATAGCCTGATTTCCACATAACTACTTAGTGAGGATTTATACATTCCATCACTGGGGGATTATGTGATAATGCATATCCTCTCTGAACTTTCACATCTTTTGTTTCCTACTAGATGTTTTGGATGCAATGTATTGGGGGTCAGCATTTGCTCATCGTGCAGACGTGAATGGATTCCTCACTACTACAAGTCACATGTGGGCACACTTAATGTGCATTCAGCTGTCATTTATAGCCAGACTGCATCCAAGATCATTCTGGCGGCAAAAGAAAATGGCGTACAAGGTGCAGATGATTTACTAATCGCAGCTATCACTCATGTTTTAAATAGTGCTCGACTAGATACAGGATATTTCACACTCATACCAGTCCCTTCAAGTAATCAATCACAGCGCCGTCGTGGTCGCAGCTTTATTGTTGATTTAACACAGGAAATTTCACGAAATACAGGAATTGCTGTAAATGATTGCCTGCAGGTCTCCCGTCGAGTTTCTGATCAAAGTGGATTGACACGGGTGCAACGTATTTCGAATATGCATGGAGCTTTTTCAATAAAGCCTGGTGCGATTCTTCGTGGCGAAGCATTGCTGATTGATGATGTGGTCACAACGGGTGCAACCCTGCGAGAAGCCGCCAGAGCCCTCAATTCGCAGGGTTTTCCTACCTTCGGCTCAGTTGGCGCGGTTACCGCCTGCGTGGCTCAACCTCTACGATAAGGGGGTGAAAAGGCGCCATGCCCAGGATTCATTGGGTGGCCGTGATGAGAGGTAAGAATCAATGCCAGCATTTGTAGACAAGATTTTGCGTGCAGGCGAAGGACGCATCCTTCGTGATCTCAGCAAAGTCGTTGGCTTAGTTAATGCTCAAGAAGCTCGCTTTGCTGCGATGTCTGATTCTGATCTCCGCAATCAAACAGGAATTTTCCAAGATCGAATCGCAAAAGGTGAATCACTTGATGATTTGCTGCCGGAAGCATTTGCTGTTGTCCGTGAAGCAGCAAAGCGCACACTTGGGCAACGCCACTATGACGTCCAGATAATGGGTGGAGCAGCACTTCACAAGGGCAACATTGCAGAAATGCGTACTGGTGAAGGTAAGACTTTGGTTTCAACTTTGCCGTCATACCTCAATGCCCTCGCCGGACGTGGTGTTCACGTCGTTACCACAAATGATTATTTAGCAGAACGCGATAGCGAGTGGATGGGTCGAGTTCACCGTTTTCTAGGCTTAAAGGTCGATGTGATTCTGGCAAATATGTCACCTGCAGAACGACGACAGGCATACCTTGCAGACATTACTTATGGAACAAACAACGAATTTGGATTTGATTATCTGCGTGACAACATGGCTTGGTCTCTTGCAGACTGCGTACAACGCGAGCACTTCTTTGCAGTAGTAGATGAAGTTGACTCGATTCTTATTGACGAAGCTCGAACACCATTGATCATTAGTGGACCTGCTGACAAAGCAACAAAGTGGTACGTAGAGTTCTCTAACCTTGTTAAGAATTTACAGCGAGATGTTCACTACGAAGTAGATGAGAAGAAAAAGGCCTGCGGCATTATTGAAGAAGGTGTTACCAAAGTCGAGGAAATGCTCAAGATAGATAACCTTTACGAGGCAGCAAATACACCAATGATCGGCTACCTCAATAATGCAATCCGAGCCAAGGAACTTTTTAAGCGCGATAAAGATTACGTTGTCATGAATGGTGAACTCTTAATCGTTGATGAGCACACTGGTCGTATGTTGTCTGGTCGTCGCTACAGCGAAGGCCTCCATCAAGCACTTGAAGCCAAAGAACGTATTGAGATTCAAGATGAAAACCAGACTCTTGCAACAATCACATTACAGAACTATTTCCGCTTGTATTCAAAGCTTTCTGGAATGACAGGTACCGCTTCAACCGAGGCATCTGAATTCCACCAGATTTATAAGCTCGGGGTAGTTCCAATTCCTACTAATCGCGCAATGCAACGTATTGACTCTGCGGATTTGGTATATAAAACTGAAGTCGGAAAATTTGCTGCAGTAACTGCAGACATCGTTGAGCGTCACCGTAAAGGGCAGCCAGTATTGGTCGGTACTGTAAGTGTTGAAAAGTCTGAAGAACTTTCAGCGTTCTTGCGTAAGTCAGGTGTTCCTCATGAAGTTCTCAACGCTAAGCATCACGAACGTGAAGCAGCAATTATTGCTCGCGCAGGTGTTCGTGGCGCCGTAACTGTTGCCACAAATATGGCAGGTCGCGGTACTGACATTATGCTCGGTGGAAATCCAGAATTCATGGCTGACTTCGAATTACAACGTCGAGGAATTTCTCCAGTTGATAATGCCGAAGAGTATGAAATGGAATGGCCAGCAGAGATCGCTCGTCAAAAAGCAGCGGTGGAAAAAGGCCATGAAGAGGTAGTTGCTCTCGGTGGTTTGTATGTTCTCGGAACAGAGCGCCACGAATCTCGACGAATTGATAATCAGTTACGCGGCCGTTCAGGTCGTCAAGGTGATCCAGGTGAATCACGTTTCTATCTCTCACTACAAGATGATTTGATGCGTCGCTTTAATTCAGGAATGGTTGAGCGTTTCTTGACAGCTGCTGGACTTCCAGAAGATGCGCCAATCGAATCAAAGATGGTTTCAAATGCAATCCGTTCAGCACAGACTCAGGTTGAAGCTCAAAACTTTGAGATGCGTAAAAATGTCTTGAAGTACGACGATGTCATGAATCGCCAGCGCACCGTAATTTATGGTGAACGACGCGACGTCCTAGAAGGTGCAGACATTAAGGATCAGGTAGCCGGATTTGTCTCAGATACTTTGTCAGCGTATGTAGGTGCAGCTACCGCCGAGGGGTATGCAGAAGATTGGGATTTAGAAACCTTATTTACTGCGATCAAAACGATCTATCCAATCTCATTTACCATAGATGAATTAATTACTCAGGTAGGTTCACGTGCAGGGCTAGATGCAGAGTACTTATCTTCTAAAGTGATTGAAGACTGTAAGGCTGCATATGCAAAGCGTGAAGAGATGCTTGGTGAAGAAGTTATGCGCGAGCTAGAGCGCAAAATCTTGTTATCAGTCCTGGATCGTAAGTGGCGTGAGCACCTATACGAGATGGATTACCTACAAGAGGGTATTGGCCTACGTGCAATGGCACAGCGTGATCCACTTGTTGAATATCAAAAAGAAGGCTTTGATCTATTTGCAGCGATGATGGATGCGATCAAGGAAGAAATTGCAAGTTTCTTGTTCAATGTCGAAGTGACAGTTGAAAGTGCCAATAATGAAGTAGTTGTTCCTGGGCTTGAGGCAAAGAAACTTCCGGCAACGGGATTGCAATACACAGCAGCAGATGAATCAGGTGTTCGCACTACTGGTGAAGTCTCTCGTAATGCGCCGTGCCCTTGCGGTTCAGGCAAGAAGTACAAGCGTTGTCACGGTGGCGCTGCTTAACTTAAATTAAAGTTAATGCGGTACACAACCAACGGTTATCAAGTCCTTCGAATCTGATCGCTACAACACGCAATCTATCTCCATAACGAACCGTCACTGTAGATTCACTGATTCCATCTAGTGGTTGAGTTACTTGAATCTTTCTTACTCTTCCAACAAGTTTTTGTTGTCCTGCTTGACGTTGCAATTCTGCAAAAATGAGATGATGACACATTGCTTGCACTTGTGATGCCGATCGCCGCCCTGCCCAAATTTCGACAACCTTGTGAATAAATTGAGTCAATAACTCATTAATGTTAGGTAAATCCGCAGCAGAGGTAGGTTCTGGAGCAAACTCCGCGTCGTATTCTTCTCCAAATGTTGATGCCACCAAATATAGGCGGGGCTTTTTAGGAGCTTGCTCTGGCACTTCTGGGCGAAACATTTCAAGTACTAGATGTTGCCAATCCTCATCTGGATCACTTGAGACCGGCGCTAAGTTGATAGTCGAAAATGATGGTTGCTGGCTATATTCGAGTTCTGTTGTCATGGGCTGACTATTTCGGTCTCTACATTCACAAGCCTCAGACTTAAGAATGAACTGATCTCATACTTAAGCCGCATTGTGGATAAACCCCACATTACTGTCAGATTTTCAGTTTGGGTGCTCCTATGACTCTATACACAAAAAAACGTTCCGCTCGCCTTCCATTAGCAATAACTTTAATTGCTGCCGCATTTGTTTCGGCTTTTTTGATTGCAACATTTTCTAATCGAGGAGCTGATTTCTGGGTAATTAATCGTCCCATTGTGCCAGGTCATCAGATTACATCCGCTGACGTTTCTATCGCACATATGAACCTAGATGTGAGCGGCCAATTCTATGTAAGCAAAAATGTTGAGCCAATTGGGATGATTGCTACACGGATCATGCACTCTGGTGAAATCGTAGGTATCGCTGACTTAACGTCAGCAAATAATGCAATGTCAACGAGCGCGGTACCTATTAGCGTTCGCTCCGTTGATGTTGCCGCAGGTTTAGGTATTGGAGAAGAAGTTGATATTTACTGGGTGTTAGATACGCAAAGTAATGAAGGCCCAATTGATCCAGTCTTGATACTTGGGGGAGTCACCTTGCTGAGTATTGATGAGGGTGGTAAAAATTTTGGGAGCGATATTGGGCTATCACTAGCCGTTGAAGAGACACAGGTATTGCGTCTTTTAAGCGCCACATCACAAGGTCGACTAGTAGTGATTCGATCACATGTCTGAACTAGAGATGCCAGTAGTTATCACCGCCATTGCCTCGGCCGAGGCTGAAGGATTTATTGCAGGAACACTTTTTGCACAAGGCTGGAGCATTATTTTTAGAGCGATCGATTGGGATTCATTGGAGAGCTTCATACATTCAAACCAAGAAGTCGCTAGAGGAGCGCTTCTATTGTTTGCTTCTGATCTGCCAGGAATTTCAAAAGCAAAAGTTGATGCGATTGCATCAAAGATTAGCCAAAGCATTGGCTTTTCTGTCGGTCAGCAGTTGAGCAGCGAATTTACTCAGCTCCATGAACTACCGAAAGCAACTACGGATTTAGTGACCCTAGTGCGTGGGTTTGTCAGGGCCCCTTTGCTGCACGGTTTGAGCACACCACAACGGGCAGATAGAAAGGCGCATGTAGTTGGCCTTGGATCTGCTGGCAGCTATACCGGTTGCACCATGGTGGCAATTAATCTAGCAATGGAACTTAGCATTCTTGAAAAATCAACATTGTTAATTGAAGGGAACTACCGTGCCCCTTCGATTGCTAACTTTCTTGCCATGCGAAATATTAGTAGTGACTCAGAGTGGAAGAGCATTGCCCCACATCTTTCTTTGGCCGAGATTACTCAAGACCATGCCAGCGAAATTGTGGAATTTATGGTTCGTGCTGCAGAGGAATTTGAATACATCATCATTGATCTAGGATCGATCTCTGGTTTATCAAATCGCCTTACCGACCGCCGCTGGACATCGACCATGACAACCTGGTGCTGCGATCAAGCTGACGAATTAATGATTATTTCAAGAGCAGACCAACTGGGTGCTCATCGATTAGCTCAAGTTGTAGAACTACTAAAAAACACATCGCTTCGTGCCAGTCTCAGTTTTATTTTGAATATGAAATCACCTGGCAAACGAGGTGAAAACGAGGAAGCGAAATTTTTGACCTGTACAACGCCGTTAAAGCCCATCCGAGTCAGGAGTATCCAAAAGGACTCGCGCGCAGTTGTAGCGGCCGAAGATGAGCGTGCGACCTTGGCGGAGATTAATGTGCGCTCGAATGTGCGCAAATCGATAGCGGATTTGGCCCGTGAATTAAAAAGTTAGGATCTATTACTATTGCCTAATGCGTGCATATCTTCCAATTAGTCAAAAAGATCTCGAGAGCTTTGTGCTCGACAAGAGCCTGGAAGTTGATGAACTTTATGCACCCACGATTCACTTCGTTGTTGAAAACCCAGACTGTGATGAAGAAGAGCTTGAGTATTTATTGTCTGTTGCAGCTGGCGAAGAAGCCTTAGAACTTCGATTTTCAGAAAAAGCACCAGGAATTGTTGTGGCACTTGAAATTGAAAAGGAACATATTGGCGAGCACAATGCGCAATCCATTACCCTTCGTGCTCCCTTGCAATGGGATCAAGTTCAATGTGCCCTACTTGCTTTTCAAGGCGATGATGAATTGGTCTGGTTTGCTACACAAGAGATCGAACTACATTTAGCTGAGTGGAAGTAACAATGCTCCAACTAGATAATTTGTTGGGTGGTCGAACGACGGTAACTATTGATCAATCCCATCGTTTGCGCGAACTTGTAGCCGATTGGCAATTACTATCTGATCTCTCATTTGCAGACTTAATTTTATGGGTTCCAATTCGTAAAGACATAAAGTTGTGGCCTACGGGTCATATCGCCGTTGCCCACATTCGCCCAACGACTTCTTCTACAGTCTTTATAAATGATGTGATTGGCAACGAAGTTTTGTGGGGAGCTCGTCCAAACATTGACGAGGCACTTTCATCAGGTGACATTATGCGAAATACCGAGCCCGAACGCGTTGGTGATTTGTTGATAAAGGAAGAGACGATTCCTGTTTTCTTTGAGGGCCAGGTTATTGCTGTTATTTCCAGACATCGCAACGCCGAACATATGCGTTCGCCTGGAAAGCTTGAATTAAATTATCGAGAAATTGCCAATCATTTGTATCACATGGTGACTGAAGGAAACTTCCCATATCAATCTGCCGGTTCGCTTTTTGAGCCCGTTCCACGCGTTGGTGATGGCTTGATTCGTCTTGATGTAAACGGTGCAATCTCTTTTGCTAGCCCAAATGCAAAATCTGCATTTTCGCGCATGGGTTGGAACGGTGAGTTAGAAGGCCGCAATCTTGGTGAGGTTGCAGAACAAGTTGTGACGGCATCGCCAAATGCACACGAGGAAGGCGTTAAGACGCGATTGAATGGAAAAACTCTGCGTCGAGTTGAGATAGATAATCAAGGCGCGACAATTGATCTGCTGGTTTTACCACTCATTCAAGGTGTAGATCGGATTGGTGCAATTGTTCTTCTACAAAATGTTACTGAGCTTCGTCGCCGCGATCGCGAACTTGTTACTAAGGATGCGACTATTCGCGAAATTCACCATCGCGTTAAAAACAATCTTCAGACTGTTTCGGCCCTTCTACGGCTGCAGTCCCGCCGCATAGATGATCCGGCCGCTGCGGCTGCCTTGGATGAAGCTGTTCGCCGCATCGCCTCAATTGCGCTAGTACATGAGACTCTTTCTAACAGCACTGAAAATACAGTTGCCTTTGATGAGGTTCTTACTTCGCTTGTGACACACGCATTAGAGTTAAGTCCTCGAATGGGCCAGTTAAGTATTGAACGCTTAGGTCAGCTCGGCTCGCTCGAATCTAGAGTTGCAACGCCTTTATCCTTGGTGGTCACTGAATTAATGCACAATGCCCTTGAGCATGGATTGTATGAATCTGGTACTCGCTTAACAATCGAAATGCAGCGCTATAGCAATGAAGGTCTGATTACTATTTCTGATGATGGTGTGGGATTGCCAGCGGGATTTGATTTATCGACCTCATCAAATCTAGGTTTACAGATTGTTCGCACCCTTATAGAGAATGAATTAAAGGGTGAGTTGAAATTAGAATCTACAGATCAAGGAACACAAGCCAAATTGCGCTTCCCACTTTAAATCTGGTTTTGTTGCTCCATCAATCGTGCACGGTTACGTGCAGCACGACGCTTCAGTGCACGACGCTCATCTTCAGATAAACCGCCCCAGACGCCCGCATCTTGTCCGCTCTCAAGCGCCCAAGCCAAACATGGCTCTTTTACAATGCAACGGTTACAAACCTTTTTTGCCTCTTCGATTTGAGTCAATGCTGGGCCTGTATTTCCAACAGGGAAGAAAAGCTCCGGATCCTCATCACGGCAGGCTGATTGATGTCGCCAATCCATCGCATGTCTCCTTAGGGAAGTACAACTTGTTAAAAGTTATGTGGTGTTAATACACACAGTTGTGCGTGCAAGGTCTTAATTGTCCATCCTGAAGCGTTGCAATACAAGGATGTACGCAAAGTGTTTTCGCAGATGAGAGTGATTTACCTCAAGTGTGCCCCCGACAGGAATCGAACCTGTGCACCTGCCTCCGGAGGGCAGTGCTCTATCCCCTGAGCTACGGGGGCTCATGGGTTTGAGCCCAAGGTTATCAGCGGGTGCGAATATGTCTGCATACTGCAAGAATTCACGCATGAGATCAACGGCTTACTTTGCAACAGGATGTTTTTGGGGAGCAGAACGTCGCTTCTGGCAGATGGATGGAGTCATTGAAACAAGTGTTGGATACATGGGTGGAATTCGCCCGAATCCATCGTACGAGCAGGTCTGCACCGGAGTAACAGGTCATGCGGAAATGGTGAAAGTGGTTTTTGATTCGACAGTCGTTTCATATCAACGGTTGCTCGAAGAGTTTTGGACGATGCATGATCCAACTTCATTGAATCAACAAGGTGGAGATATTGGAACTCAGTATCGAAGCGCTATTTTCACAACAGATGATCAACAGCTAGAAACAGCGCTCGCATCGCAAGCTGCATACCAAGCAGTTTTGACTCCAGCTGGTTTAGATGAGATCTGCACAGAAATTCTTAGCGCTGATGGCGTTGAATATTATGAAGCCGAGGAGTACCACCAAAAGTATTTACAGAAAAACCCAAACGGGTATGACTGTCATTCAAGTACAGGTGTTGCTTACCCGGTTTAATAAAAGGGACAAACCACGTTACAGAGAAAAAGTAGGGTACTCATCTGTTACAAGAAGTAGTGCATAACCTGTAACGCGGTTCCAGTAAGCAATAACTCCCACAATACCTTCAGCGCAGAACTCTGGGAAATTGCCAGTGAACAAAATGCTGAACCAAGCAAAAATCGTTAAGAAAGTTCCGTAAATAATGTAAAAAATTCCAACGATGTACAAAGGAAATGCTAAGAACCACTTAATGAGTGGCAACCAACGGTTGAGTGCTTTTGCATCTACTTCTGGAAAAGTTACGCTGACGACATCATTCTCTTCAATCGATGGGTATTCATCGGTCAGTAAGAGGATGTAGGCATCCACGCGGGTTTGCAAGGACAGCAGGGCTTCATTAAATGCCAATAAGTAGCTTGGGTAGATTTGGCGGAACACTAGTGCCAATGCGACTGGCAGCACGAAGAAGCCCGCAAATATAGAGCCCATATCTGAACTACTAAGACTGGCACTTGATGGACTGAAAGAGGCAACAAATATGTAGATCGGAGCCACAAGGATTATCCGAAATAGTGCGCTCACACGGTTACGTTCGGTCATCGTGACATCGATCTGGGTTTCAATTTGATTGCTCATGCTTACAAATGTACTCCTAAATCAGGCGTGAAATTGCTTTTTACAGTTTCCTTGCCATACTTTTGCAGTTGTTGCAGAAGTTTTTGCAGTATTTATCAGTGTAGGAGGTGATCACATGGCAGGAATTAAGGAAGTTGCAGAAGAAGCAGGAGTCTCGACTGCAACAGTCTCACGAGCCCTACGCGGCTTGCACCATGTGAATCAACAAACCCGCGAAAAAATTATCGCCGCCGCCGAAAAACTCAATTACCCATTAGTTTCCGATCGCCAGAATGTTGTTGGGGGACGGACCAATGCCGTCGGTGTCGTGGCTCCCTATATTTCTCGATGGTATTTCTCGCAGGTAATCAGTGGTGCAGAACAAGCACTTCGTGAAGCTGGCTTAGATTTATTGCTTTATAACTTTTCACAAATGAAGGGTCGTGAAAGACTTTTCCAACACCACCTTTTAAAGGGCCGAGTTGATGCACTCATTGTCATCTCTTTGCCACCAACCGAAGAAGAGTTTGACTCGATACTTAGCCTTGGAGTCCCAATTGCTTTAGTTGGGATGGACCATGCAAAGTGCGCCTCAATCAAGATTGATGATGTTGCGGCGGCGAAAACAGCTACTCAGCACCTCGTTAATCAGGGTCACAAGAAGATTGGTTTAATGTCTGGACGACCGGATGACCCATTTAATTTCAGCGTTCCACAAGATCGTCGCAAAGGCTTTATGCAGGCATTAGCCGAAAGTGGCTTGGAATGGCTACCTTCGCGCGAAGTCCATGGTGACTTTACGATGCACACAGCATCACGTGCGATGGATGATCTGTTAGCACGTCCCAATAGGCCAACAGCAATATTTTGCGAATCTGATGAAATGGCAATAGGTGCAATGCAAGCACTGCGCCGCCATGGATTAAAAGCTCCAGATGACATTTCGATTATCGGTTTTGATGGACATGAAATGGCTGAATTTTCTGAACTTACAACTATCGAACAGCCAGTTACGTTGATGGGCGAAATGGCAGCGTGGTCAATTATGGAACGTCTGCGTAAGCCTGCAATTGAGCCGCCTTCTTTGGTGCTTCCAACAACACTTGTGGTGCGTAATTCAACTCGCCGATTGACTCCCGAAGAGCAGGCACTCTGAGGTAGCCTTGCAGGTATGAGCGAACACCAGCTTTCGGCGCATAATCTTGCAGAGCTTCAAACTCACCGAAGTGAAAAATGGCGCGGGTTTCCACAGGATGTATTGCCGTTGCCAGTTGCTGAAATGGATTTTCCAGTCGCAGAATCAATCCGAGCATTGCTTTCCGAAATGGTGGCACATTCAGATCTGGGTTATCTCGGACCAATTCCCGAACTTGGTCTAGGTTTCAAAAAATTTGCAGCAGAGCGTTGGGGCTGGCAGGTCGATGAAAAGCAAGTTCGGGCAGCAACTGATGTTGGAGTAGCGGTTGTAGAAGTATTGCGGGTATTCACAAAACCCGGAGACTCGATTCTTATCAGCTCACCTGTCTATCATAATTTCTACACCTGGATTAATGAAGCACAGTTAAACCTTGTTGATGTTCCATTTGAACGTATCGGTGATGAATCGGCTAACCCTTGGATTTTTAACTGGCAATCAATTGAAAATGCATATGCATCTGGAATAAAAGTGCATCTCGTGTGCAGCCCTCATAATCCGCTGGGATTTATCTATACCAAGCAAGACTTACTCAAGCTTGTTGCTCTGGCAAAAAAACACAACGTTCTGATCATCAGCGATGAGATCCACGCACCATTGACCTACCCTGGCGAAACTTTTGTACCAATTCTATCGTTGGGCAGTGATGCTGAATCTGTTGCAGTGTGTGTCACAGCCGCATCTAAAGGTTGGAATATTGCAGGATTAAAATGCGCGATTCTTATTTCTCAAGATGCCGAAATGAATACTAAATTATCTAAATTGGCTCCTGCCATGCATTACCGAGCATCCTTACTAGGTGGATTTGCAACAGCAACCGCATTTGCTGAAGCAGGAGAATGGTTAGATGATGTTATTGCCCAGCTAGATCACAATCGCCATCTCATTAAAACACTCTTAGCTGAAAAACTTCCAACAGTTCGTTATCACATTCCACAAAACAGCTATTTGGCATGGCTAGATGTTGAGTCCCTTAATTTAGGGGTGGATCCATCCGTTACATTGATTGAAAAGAATCGGGTGGCATTTAACCCAGGACATGCATTTGGCAAGCAATGTGACCAGTATGTTCGCTTAAATTTTGCAACAAGCCCTGAAATTATTACGGAAGCAATTGATCGGATTGCTCGGTCACAATAAATGAGCGGTAAGAATTACGACATCACCATTATTGGGGGTGGGCATAACGGTCTTGTGGCTGCAAGCTATTTGGCTAAAGCAGGAAAATCAGTTGTAATCCTTGAAGCAAATTCTGAAATTGGCGGAGCCACCCAGAGCGTTCAGGCTTTTCCGGGTTTTGATGCCCATCTATCAAGGTATTCATATTTAGTTTCGTTACTTCCAGATAAAATTGTGAACGATCTTGGGCTTACCTTTACATGTGTATCTCGTGAAGTTTCTAGCTACACGCCTTATGGCGATAAGGGTCTTTACGTTTCTAGACAGTGGGATGAGCGAACTGCATCATCATTTAATGAACTAGACCCAACTGGCCATGAAGCACAAGCGTGGCAAGAGTTTTATGCTGAAGTTGCAGAGTTTGCACAAAGGATTGCCCCAACGCTACTCGAACCGCTTAAGACTCGAAGTGAATTAAGAAGTGAGATAAATCTGCCAGCCATCTGGGATTACTTAGTTGAAAAACCTATCGGCGATGAAATTAATAAAAGATTTAATAATGATCTTGTTAAGGGTGTTGTTTTAACTGATGCCCTGATTGGAACTTTTGCATCTGCGTATGACCTTCAGGCCAATATTTGTTTCCTCTATCATCTAATGGGTAATGGTACGGGAGAGTGGAAAGTTCCCATTGGTGGAATGGGCGCACTAGTTAAAGAACTAGTGCGGGTTGCAACTGAATCAGGCGTTGAAATATTGACTGACTGCACAGTTACTTCGGTAGTCAGTCAAGATGCAGGTGTAACTGTCACAACTAAATCTGGTGAGGTGTATCAATCTGATTACCTGCTATCAAATGCTGCTCCTCAGGTTTTGGCCAAACTTCGTGGAAAACCACAACCACGATCACTTGATGGTTCCCAAATGAAAATTAATATCTTGTTAAAGCGATTACCTACGCTTAAGTCTGGAATCGATCCACAACGTGCATTTGCTGGAACATTCCATGCCAATGAGAGTTTTTCTCAGCTTGAACAAACTTTTGCAGATGCTCAATCAGGGATCATGCCAGCGAAAATGCCGATCGAGATGTATTGCCACACATTGACTGATCCATCGATTTTAGGCGCAGATTTGCAAGCAGCCGGATATCAAACATTGACGCTATTTGGATTGCACACACCGGCATCATTATTTGATGCTGATAATGATGCAGCTCGCGATGTGGCGCTTGCTTCAGCTCTTTTGTCTATCAATGAATATCTGGCAGAGCCTCTTGAAGATGTGATGGCTGCAATTGAGGTAAAGACACCGCTGGATATTGAAGAGGCAATTGGCCTTCCGCGTGGAAATATTTTCCATAAGGATTTATCGATGCCATTTCGTGAAGATTCAACCCCACCTTCATGGGGTGTTGAAACTGATGATCCACGAATCTTCATTTGTGGGGCAGGTGCTGTTCGTGGCGGGGGTGTAAGCGGAATTCCTGGGCATAATGCGGCCATGGCCGTGCTCGCAAAACAAATAGCCCCACAAAACAATTAGAATTAGCCCATGAGTCTTCATCCCGAAACATCTGCAATCACTGCCGGTCGTCCAGAAGCCGCTCCTGATGCTTCATTGAATCCTCCACTTATTATTTCTTCCACATATCACGCAGGTGGTCCAGTTGGATATGGACGGTATGGAAATGAAAGTTGGAGCGCACTGGAAGCTGCAATTGGCGCGCTAGAAGATGGAGCAACACTTTCTTTTTCATCAGGTATGGCTGCAGTTAGCGCAGTGTTTTCTATTCTGCCAATTGGTGCACCAGTTGTTGCATCTAATCAAGGGTATAGCGGAGTTATGGGATTACTTAATCAATTCCACGCTTCTGGGCGTTTAGAAGTTCGTTTTGTTGAAATTACTAACACTGAAGAAGTAATTGCAGCCATGAAAGGTGCAGCATTAGTATGGTTGGAATCTCCAACAAATCCTTGTCTAGATGTTGCAGATCTTCCTGCACTAATAACAGCGGCGAAGAAATTGGGTATTGGCGTTGCCGTAGATAACACCTTTGCAACCCCACTAGTTCAAAAGCCTTTAACAATGGGTGCAGATATTGTGATGCACTCAGTTACCAAGTATTTATCAGGTCACAGCGATGTTGTATTGGGCTCTCTTTCAACTAATGATGAGGCGCTATTTAAAAGATTAGAAGAAGCGCGTCGATTCAACGGGTCAATCCCAGGACCTTTTGAAGCATGGCTTGCAGTGCGCGGAATCAGATCATTCCCAGTTCGTTTTAGAGCAGCTGAAAATAATGCCAAGAATCTTGTTGCTCGCTTATCAGCTCATCCAAAGGTTACAAAGGTGCGCTACCCAGGCTTTGGTGCAGTCATCTCCTTTGAAGTAGAGGGAACCGCAGATGATGCCGAAAAGGTATGCGAATCTTCACGGCTTATCACCCATGCAACCAGTCTTGGTGGGATTGAATCCCTGTGGGAGCGTCGCCGTCGCTGGGCACTTGAAAGTCCTTCAGTCCCCGAGCAATTGATCAGGCTTTCAGTGGGTTGCGAGCATGTTGATGATTTGTGGGAAGACATTCAGCAAGCGTTAACCTGTCTATAAAGAAATATTAGAGAAAAGCGAGTATTTTTATCTCATGTTCAAAGCATTTCGTCGAATCCTCGCAGCAGCGACAGTGGCTATCTTGGCCTTTCGCGCCGTCGGCTCATTTCTTTCTTGGATAGAACATCAAGAAGACTCTGTTGCAGATACCTGGGTCGATGAAGATGAATTTGAAGATGCCTGATCTCGAATATATTCCTGGAAGCTGCAATATTGGCAAAGGTGAAATTCGTCAGCGACAGTTAGTAGCACTTGTTGGCTTGATACTCTCAATTATTGCTTTAATAGGGTTAATTTCTCTTAACGCATCCTCGCAAGTTCGACTTGGAATCTTTCTTCCTTTTATTTTTGACCAATACAAT
>CAIJHZ010000109.1 GCA_903820565.1 uncultured Actinomycetes bacterium | reverse complement strand
CTCTATCCGACTGAGCTACAGGCGCTTGTAGGAGGGTCGTAATGCATAGTCTACCCGCCACTACCACTAAGGTTTCATTCCATGGCTGAGTTCATTTATACGATGAAGAAGGCGCGTAAAGCGCACGGTGACAAGGTCATCCTTGATGATGTCACGATTATGTTTTATCCCGGCGCCAAGATTGGCGTGGTTGGTCCCAATGGTGCGGGTAAGTCCACCGTCCTTCAGATCATGGCTGGATTACAGCAACCATCAAATGGTGAGGCGTACTTAACCCCTGGCTACACCGTCGGCATCTTGCTGCAGGAACCGCAGCTCAATGAATCCAAAAATGTTATTGATAACGTTAAAGAAGGTGTTGCCGAAACTGTTGCGATGCTTGCGCGCTTTGACGAAATCAGTGCTGAGATGGCAAACCCAGATGCTGATTACGACACCTTGCTAGCTGAGATGGGAAATCTGCAGGAGCAACTAGATCATCGCAATGCTTGGGAATTAGATTCACAGTTAGAGCAGGCGATGGATGCACTTCGTTGTCCACCACCTGATGCTGATGTTTCTGTCTTATCCGGCGGAGAAAAGCGCCGCGTTGCGTTGTGTAAGTTGTTGTTGCAGGCTCCTGATCTACTTCTACTTGATGAGCCAACAAACCACTTAGATGCAGAATCAGTGCTGTGGCTGGAACAACACCTCAATAAGTACGCAGGCGCTGTTGTAGCAATCACGCACGATAGATACTTCTTGGACAACGTTGCACAGTGGATCCTTGAACTAGACCGTGGCCGCGCCTATCCATACGAAGGTAATTACTCGACCTATCTAGAAACAAAGGCTGCACGTCTTAAGGTCGAAGGACAAAAGGATGCGAAGCGCGCCAAGCGTTTGGCTGAAGAACTTGATTGGGTTCGACAAAACGCAAAGGGTCGCCAAGCAAAATCAAAGTCACGTCTTGCACGGTATGAAGAGATGGCAGCAGAAGCTGACAAGATGCGTAAGTTGGACTTTGAAGAAATTCAGATTCCACCTGGTCCACGTCTTGGAAATGTCGTAATTGAAGTTAGCAACTTAACTAAGGGTTACGGAGATCGCGTATTAATTGAAGATCTTTCATTTACGCTGCCACGTAACGGAATCGTTGGAATCATTGGTCCCAATGGTGCTGGTAAAACAACACTATTTAAGACATTGATGGGTATGGAAACAGCGGATTCTGGTGCTGTAAAAATTGGTGAGACTGTAAAGATTTCATATGTTGATCAGAGTCGCGGTGGCATTGATCCCAAGAAATCTTTGTGGGAAGTTGTTTCAGATGGGCAGGACTTTATTAAGGTCGGCCAAGTTGAAATGCCTTCACGTGCCTATGTTTCTTGCTTTGGTTTCAAAGGTCCAGATCAGCAGAAAGCTGCAGGAGTTCTATCTGGCGGAGAGCGAAACCGTTTGAACTTGGCGCTAACGCTCAAACAAGGTGGAAACCTGTTGCTACTGGATGAGCCAACGAACGATTTAGATGTTGAAACATTGGGGTCACTAGAAAACGCGTTGCTGGAATTTCCAGGATGTGCCGTAGTGATTTCCCACGATCGTTGGTTCCTTGACCGCGTAGCAACACACATCCTGGCCTACGAGGGCGAAGCAAAGTGGTTCTGGTTTGAAGGAAACTTTGAAAGTTATGAAGAGAACAAACGTGAACGATTAGGCGCTGAAGCATCTCGTCCGCATCGCATGACCTACCGAAAGCTAACTCGCTAATGAGATTTCAAAGCAAGCAATATGTTCGTTGGGGCGATCTTGATGCCTTTGGCCACGTCAACAACGCAACCTATTTGGTGTACGCGCAAGAAGCCCGCTATGCATGGTCGAAGATGATTGAAATGGTTGTTGCTCGAGCAGAGGTAGATTTCGTTGCTCCGATCTACATGGGTGATTTTTACCTTGATATCGAGATTTGGGTTAATAAAATAGGTACTTCCTCCTTCGGTGTTACCTATGAAATGAAGAATGGAGCTGAACTCGTGGCCGTTGTTAAGACTGTTCAAGTTACAGTATCCATGGAGACCAAAAAGTCCCGGCCCCTCAATGATGCGGAGCGCGACTTCCTTACCAAATATCTGGAGAGCTAAAGATGGCACAGCTAGCATCACGAGAAGAACGCCCTTGGTGGAGAGACGCAGTTACTTACCAGATCTATCCACGCTCATTTGCTGATGCAAATGGTGATGGCATTGGTGATGTTGAAGGCATTCGTTCCCGTCTTCCATATTTGAAGTCTTTAGGAATTGATGCAATTTGGATTTCTCCTTGGTATCCATCACCACAACACGATCATGGGTATGACGTTTCTGATTACATGGATATCGAACCTGCATACGGAACATTGGCTCAAGCAGAGCAACTGATTAAAGAAACACATGACTTTGGAATTAAATTTATTGTAGACATTGTTCCTAACCACACATCAAGTGATCATAAGTGGTTTCAACTAGCGCTAGCTGCAAAGCCAGGATCACCAGAACGCGATCGCTATATGTTCCGCGATGGTAAAGGCGCAAACGGTGATTTGCCACCAAATAACTGGGAAGCAGTATTTGGTGGACCAGCATGGGAACGTGTCATCGAAGCCGATGGCACACCAGGGCAGTGGTACTTACATTTATTTGCTATTGAACAGCCAGACCTAAACTGGGAAAACCAAGAAGTTAAAGATCATCTAGAAGATGTTTTGAAGTTTTGGTTAGACCGCGGTGTTGATGGTTTCCGCATCGATGTTGCCCACGGCATGATCAAAGAAGCAGGTTTGCCAGATATTCGAATTGATCCAACAGCGTCAATGCTCGGCACAGAACACAAACCATTCTGG
>CAIJHZ010000108.1 GCA_903820565.1 uncultured Actinomycetes bacterium | reverse complement strand
TTGCAATAACCCACTTTGGCGCAGCCATTTGATCATAAATCTGACGAAGTACTGGAGCCATTTTATTTGAAACACGACCAGCAACAATCATGAGATCTGCTTGACGTGGGGATGCACGGAAAACTTCCATACCAAAACGGGCTAAGTCATAACGACCTGCACCTGCTGCCATCATTTCAATTGCGCAACATGCCAAACCAAAAGTTGCAGGCCACAATGAATTCTTGCGCATATAGCCAGCAAGTTTTTCAACTGATGTTAGAACTAAACCGCTCGGTAATTTTTCTTCTAGACCCATTTTTTAGTCCCATTCCAATCCACCACGGCGCCATACGTATGCGTAGGCAACGAAAACTGTTGCAATAAAAATTGCCATTTCAACGAGTCCAAACATTCCAAGGCGATCAAAAGTAACTGCCCATGGATAAAGGAAAACAATTTCTATATCAAAAATAATGAAGAGCATTGCTGTAAGAAAATACTTAACGGGAAAACGTCCACCCTCTGCAGCTTGTGGAGAAGGTTCAATTCCGCACTCGTACGCATCTGCTTTTGCTCGGTTATAACGAGCAGGTCCTGTTAGTGCCGCGGCAAGGATTGAAAATGCGGCGAACCCAAATCCAAATGCTGCAATTGCAAAGATTGGAATGTAGGGATTTGAGGTAATGGGCACGTGTGAAATCTTAGAGTCGCCAGGCCTATGCCAATGACCGCTAAGCCTTGACCGCTCTGTGAACTGCGACAACTCCAAAAGTCAGGTTTTGCCAACCAACCTGCCTCCAGCCTGCAGCTTCAATGCGAGCTGCGAGCGCGCTTTGATCGGGCCAGGCACGAATGGATTCGGCCAGATAGATATAGGCATCGGGATTCGATGAAGTCCGGCGGGCAATGGCAGGCAGTGCCTTCATCAAATAGTTCATATAAAAGATGCGAAAAATGCGCCATGTAGGTTGGGAGAATTCGGCAATAACGAGGCGGCCCCCAGATTTAGTTACTCGAAAGGCCTCTGCGAGCGCTTTATCAACATCATTGGTATTTCGAAGGCCGAAAGAGATGGTCACGCAATCAAAGGTATTGGCCTCAAAGGGCAGATTGAGGGCATCGGCTTTCGTGAAGGCAAGGTGTGGACGGGCCTTTTTGCCGGCATCGAGCATTCCTTGGGAGAAGTCGGCGGCTATCACATCTGCGCCTGCCTCGAAGAGAGGTTGGGAGGATGAGCCTGTTCCAGCGGCAATATCGAGAATTTTCATCCCTGGGATTGGGGCAATCGTGGCCGTTGTCGCCCGTCGCCATGCTTTTGTCTGACCCAGGCTCAATAAATCATTGACGAGGTCGTAACGCTTGGCCACGCCATCGAACATCGCCGCAACTTCATCGGGATCTTTGTTCAAATTGGCGCGAGACATAGCCATATTCTCCACTGAAGTAGGCTCATCCACAACTTGCTGAAAGGAAACGTTATGTCACTGGCTACTACAACTCTTCGCGCCTCACTCTTTCCACGAAGCAGCGCGCTTACCCGCTTTCTTTTTGTAACTGGTGGCGTCATCTTCCTTTCCGCGCTCGCTCAAGTGGCATTTCCGATTCCAGGTTCACCAGTTCCATTTACAGGACAGACATTGGGTGTTCTGCTTCTAGCAACTTCATATGGTGCAACTCTTGGAACAACAACATTTGCTGTCTACTTACTTGCCGGACTTGCTGGAGCCCCAATTTTTGCAAATGGTAGTTACGGAATTGAAAAAGTAGTTGGAGCAACTGGTGGATATTTATTTGGAATGCTTATTGCATCATTTGTTCTTGGAAGATTGGCGCAACGCCGCTTGGATCAAAAATTCAAGACTGCTCTTCCAGCAATGCTTATTGGAAACATAATTATTTTTACATTTGGACTTATCTGGTTACACCAATACACAGGTCAAGATTGGGCTTGGACTTTCAATGCGGGTCTTACTCCATTTGTTTTTGGTGAAGCTCTAAAGATTGCTATTGCAGGAACTTCATTTCCAATTCTTTGGCGCTTCGTCCAGAAAAAGATTTCATAAAACTTATTTATGACGCATTCCATCCCCGTTGCTACTTCACGTCTTGGTGAGCATTTACCTCTCTTAGATCTCTTGCCACACAATCATCCAATTGCATGGGTGCGTGGCGGCGATGGACTTGTTGGTTGGGGAGTTTTTGCAACGACAACAGTGAGTGGTCCTAAACGATTTGCTGATGCAAGGCATTGGTGGCAAGAACAATTATCAAAAATGCAGATTAACGATAGCGTGCATGCTAATGGAACAGGGCCAATACTTTTTACATCTTTCTCATTCTCCCCTGAAGATGCCTCTGTATTAGTAATTCCAGAAGTTGTTGTTGGCTTGCGCAAT
>CAIJHZ010000107.1 GCA_903820565.1 uncultured Actinomycetes bacterium | reverse complement strand
TGCCACAGTTCCAGGTGCGCTCCATATCGGCCTGTGGGACTCCACCCATCTTTGCCATGAACTCCATTTCAACAGGTAAAGACCACGTTGATCGATCGTATGTAGCTGTTAAATGTTCAGGTATAACGCGAGCAGTATTTTCTGCAATACCTCCACCAGTGATGTGTGAAAAGGCGTGTAAGTGTTCTGGCATCGACTTGATTAAGGCCAGACAATCGAGTGTATAAATCTCAGTAGGTTTCAAAAACACTTCACCCGATGTAATTCCATATTCACTGACATTTGCATGCAAACTCAATCCTACGGTCTTAATTATGTGACGGATCAGGGAGTACCCATTTGCATGAAAACCACTAGATGGCATTCCAATAATGACATCACCTGCCTTAACGCGGTGTGCACCCAACTGACGATCTGCATCAACCACACCCGTTGCAGCACCTGCTACATCGAATTCATCATCATCTAACAATCCAGGGTGTTCTGCAGTCTCTCCACCTATTAGAGCTGTATTTGCTTTTGCACAACCTCGTGCAATACCGGCAACAATGTCTGCAATATGTTCTGGAACAACTTTTCCTACTGCGATGTAATCTGTCATAAACAATGGCTCAGCACCACACACAACCAAATCATCAACAACCATTGCGACTAAATCTTCGCCAATTGTGTCGTACTTACTAAGTGCGCGAGCTATTTCAGTTTTTGTGCCAACTCCATCAGTTGACGTTGCAAGCAATGGTTGTTTCATATCCTTTAACTTGCTGGCATCAAACAAGCCTGCAAAGCCACCTATGCCGCCCATGACTTCTGGCCGAGATGCCTTTGCAATTGATGCCTTCATTAACTCAACAGCGCGGTCTCCTGCATCAATATCGACGCCTGCATCTTTATATGTAGACATCAGTGACCGTGTACTTCTGTGATCTCTAGGCGCAATTTTCCTTCAGACATATCTTCCGGGATACGAATTGGATATTCACCTGTAAAGCAGGCAGAACAGAGTCGATCAGAAGCCACCTGGGTCGCTGTAATTAAGCCGTCGAGTGAAACATAGCCCAAAGAGTCAGCGCCGATTGAACGGCGAATTTCTTCAGCCTCTAAACCGTTGGCAATTAACTCAGCTTTAGTAGCAAAATCGATTCCGTAATAACAAGGCCATTTAACGGGAGGAGATGAGATGCGCACATGGATTTCACGGGCTCCTGCCTCGCGCAACATGCGGACAATTGCACGTTGTGTGTTTCCACGAACAATCGAATCATCGACAACAACAATGCGTTTACCTTCAATAATCTCGCGCAATGGGTTTAGTTTCAACCGAATACCCAGCTGGCGAATAGTCTGTGACGGTTGGATAAATGTGCGACCGACATAAGAGTTCTTTACAAGACCTAAGCCAAATGGAATCCCAGACTCTTTTGCATAACCAATGGCTGCAGGTGTTCCAGATTCAGGAACAGGGATTACAAGATCGGCATCCACTGGAGCTTCCCGTGCTAGCTGCGCACCAATTGCAACTCGTGTTTTATGAATTCCACTGCCGGCAATAGTTGTATCAGGACGAGCAAGATACACATATTCAAATAAGCAACCCTTGGGTTGTGCTTCTGCCCACCGTTGTGAGCGGACACCGTTGCTATCAATTGCAATAAATTCGCCAGGCTCTATCTCTCGAACAAATGCTGCTCCGACAATATCTAAAGCAGCACTTTCAGAGGCAACGACCCAGCCAGTTTCAAGCTTTCCAAGTACCAAGGGGCGAACACCATGTCGATCACGAGCTGCATACAGAGTGTGTTCATCCATAAAGACAAGAGAAAATGCACCTTCTAGTTGTGGCAATACAGCTAGTGCGCTTGCTTCAACATTCTTTTCATCTTGCAAGGCAATGAGCGCAGTCATGATTTCAGTATCTGTCGTAACTCCACTCATGCTTTTCGCTGAACCCTCAAGTTTTTGCACAAGTTCCGCTAAATCGCCTGTGTTAGTCAGGTTGCCATTGTGGGCTAAAGCCAGTGTTCCGTACTTAGTTGGACGCAATGTTGGCTGAGCATTTACCCAAGTACTAGATCCAGTCGTGCTGTAACGGCAGTGGCCAATGGCTAGGTTGCCCTTTAATGTTGCAAGGTCGCCTTCCGTAAATACCTGTGAAACAAGACCCATATCTTTAAAGATAAGAATTCTTTCACCATCACTCGTTGCAATTCCCGCAGATTCAGTACCGCGATGCTGAAGTGCATACAAACCATAAAAACTTAATTTTGCGACTTCTTCGCCAGGTGCCCAAACTCCAAAAACACCGCATGCATCTTGAGGGCCTTTGTCTTCACCTAAGACATTGTGATTAAGCAATCCGTCAGGGCGTCTCATGCATCTAATCCTAACGGTAGGTATTCGGTTAAATCAGCCCGGATGCCGGACGCTGTGACTGCACCACTATCCATAGCATCAGCCCAACTTAATTGTCCAGCAGCTAGTGCTAACCAAGTATCCGCATTCATTTCGATGGTGTTAGGTGGAGTACCGCGAGTATGTGTTGGACCTTCGCCACACTGAACGGCCGCATACGGAGGAACGCGAACTTCAATTGCACGACCAGGTGCCTTTGCAGTTAATAGTGCAAGAGTGCTTTTAACCTGCTCAAGTATGTGTTGGTCGCGCATATCTATCACCCAAACAACTTCGGAAAAGTTGATGTGTGAGCAGCTGAAAGTTCAGATAACAAGATGACTGCATCATTGATTGTCAAGGAGTCTCCCCCTGTTGTGCCTAACTTCGTAATTGCAATTACATTCTTAATAGCCAATCCTTCAAGATGCTCAGTATGTGATGGATCGATGGCAACAAGTACGCGTCCAGGTGTTTCACTGATCAAACAAACTCCTGCATTTTCAAGTGAGATTGTTGCGCCAACTGCGTGACGCAAAACCATTTCAGTTAATCCAGCAGATAATCCGCCCTGGCTTAAATCATGGGCAGCAGCAAAGAAAGAATTTCCTTCGAGAAGTAGCTCTATAAGGCGCATTTCACGCTGTAAATCAGCATCCGGGGATTGTCCAACTCTTTGGTTATGCAAGAAAGCCCATTCACTTCCTGCTAAATCTTCGTGAGTTTCACCAACAAGATAGAGATCCAAACCCGCCTCAGTAAAACTCATGGGTGTTCGTGTGCGAACATCTTGAATAACACCCAACACACCGATAACTGGTGTCGGCAAGATTGCAACTGAACCAGTTTGGTTATAGAAGGAAACATTTCCACCAGTAACAGGTAATCCCATTTCTAAACAGCCATCTGCTAATCCACGAACAGATTCGGCAAACTGCCACATCACACCTGGATCTTCAGGAGAGCCAAAGTTCAAACAGTTGGTAACGGCTAGTGGTCGTGCGCCAGCTGTTGCAATATTTCGTGCAGCTTCAGCTAAAGCCAACTTTGCACCTTGATATGGATTTAGATATGACCAGTTTGCATTGGCATCTGTTGAGATTGCAACACCTAGATGTGTTGTTTCATCAATGCGTACCATTCCGGAATCATCTGGTTGGGATTGAATTGTGTTTCCTTGTACATACTTGTCATATTGAGATGTGACCCACGATTTATCTGCAAGGTTTGGTGCTGCGGCCAATTTCAATACTGCTGCCTTTATTTCAGCTGCAGTAACTGGAATTGGAACATCAACCTTTTGGCTATTTACTTGATCAATATAATCAGGTTGTGCCAGTGGGCGGTTGTAGACAGGTCCATCATGTGCAACTGTGCGCGGTGGAACATCAACGATTAGCTCACCATTCCAGGTAATTTCAAGATGCTTTCCATCTGTAACTTCACCAATCACAGTGACCGTAACATCCCACTTCTTACAGATTTCTAAGAATCGATCAATTTTGCTTGGTTCAACGATTGCACACATACGCTCCTGTGATTCAGACATCAAGATCTCTTCAGGAGAAAGAGATGGATCGCGCAGTGGCACCTTGTCTAGTTGGACCTTCATACCGCCAGAACCACCCGATGCCAGCTCGCTTGTGGCACAGGATAAACCTGCTCCGCCAAGGTCTTGGATACCCACAACCAGATCTTCAGCAAAGATTTCTAGGGAACATTCAATTAAAACTTTTTCAACAAATGGGTCGCCTACCTGAACACTTGGGCGCTTGGTAGATCCACCGGCACCAAATGTTTCGGATGCAAGTACAGATACGCCGCCGATGCCATCGCCACCTGTTTTTGCGCCATACAACACAACTAAATTTCCAGCTCCTGCTGCTTTTGCTAACTTAATGTCGCTGTGCTTCATAACGCCAACACATAAGGCATTTACAAGTGGGTTGCCAGCATAGGTTTCATCAAATGTAACTTCGCCACCAATATTAGGCAGGCCCAAACAGTTTCCGTACCCACCAACACCGGCGATGATTCCTGGTAAAACACGACGAGTATCTGGTGCATCTGCTGGACCAAAGCGAAGCGGATCCATAATTGCAATTGGGCGAGCACCCATAGTCAAGATGTCACGGACAATTCCACCAACACCTGTTGCTGCGCCTTGATATGGCTCAACAAATGATGGGTGATTGTGTGATTCAATTTTGAAAGTTACGGCATATCCCTGTCCAACATCAACAACACCTGCATTTTCGCCAATACCAACCAACAGTGCATCTGATCGTGGAGCTTTCTCACCAAACTGTTTCAAGTGAACCTTTGATGATTTATATGAACAATGCTCAGACCACATCACTGAATACATCGCAAGCTCCGATGATGTTGGGCGACGACCAAGAATTTCCTTGATGCGTGCATATTCATCAGGCTTTAGACCAAGCTCTGCAAAAGGTTGCGAGATATCAGGATTCGATTGTGCAATTGCGACCGTGTCAAGCGCCATTACTTCACCATGGCATTCAAGATCGATGTAAAGAAGCCAAGTCCCTGCGCCGATGGCCCTGTTAACTCATTTATTGCGTGCTCAGGATGTGGCATGAGGCCGACAACATTGCCCTTGGCGTTTGTTATTCCAGCTATCAAATTACGTGATCCATTGGGATTTTCCCCTATATAACGGGCAATTATGCGACCTTCGCCTTCAAGCATCGCAAGTGTTTGATCATCACACTGAAATGAGCCTTCACCATTTTTAAGTGGAATAACAATCTGCTGACCTTGCTTAAATGAGTTGGTCCAAGGAGTTTGGTTGTTAACAATTTCAATCTCTTGATCACGGCACAAGAAGTGCAGATCAGCATTACGCGTCAATGCCCCTGGCAATAGATGTGATTCGCACAGAACCTGGAAACCATTACATATACCTAGAACAGGCATTCCTTTATTTGCTGCTTCGATGACAAGTTGCATAACTGGCGCAAAACGTGAAATTGCACCACAGCGTAGGTAGTCACCATATGAGAAACCACCAGGTAGAACAACTGCGTCCACACTCTTTAGATCCGCGTCGCCATGCCACAGCGAAACCGCTTCTGCCCCACCAACTACAACTGCGCGGGCAGCATCACGATCATCCAGAGTTCCTGGAAATGTAATGACTCCAACACGCATTACTTTTCAACTCTCACGACGTAGTTTTCAATGACTGGGTTAGACAATAAAACTTCGGCGGCTTTTTCTACTTCAGTTAATTGTGCTGGTGTTGGCTCACCATCAATCTCAATTTCAAATCGCTTTCCTTGGCGAACAGATGTGGCAAAGGTAAATCCAAGTCGTGGCAGTGCAGCTGCAACAGCATTGCCCTGAGGATCAAGAATCTCAGGCTTCAACATCACATCAACTACGATCTTTGCCATTTGTGTTTCTCCCTGTTAGAACTTGCTGCCGGTGATTCGGAAAAATGCTTCGTCATAACGTTGTGCTGTCTTCTCTACGATTTCACTAGGTAGTTCGGGGGGCGGGCTATTTCTATCCCATCCACTTGCAACTAGGTAGTCACGCAGAAATTGCTTGTCATACGATGGCTGAGCCCCGCCTGGCTTCCAAGTTGAAGCCTCCCAAAACCGTGAAGAATCAGGGGTTAGAGCCTCATCACCAAGGAGTATCTGACCCTTGTCGTTACGACCAAATTCAAACTTTGTATCCGCCACAATGATTCCGCGGCTTGCCGCAAACTCTGCTGCTGTTTCATATAACTTAATTGTTAAATCCCGAAGTTCAGCAGCATCATCTGCGCCAACAATTGAAACTGTCCCATCAAAATCAATGTTTATATCGTGATCGCCTATTTCAGCTTTAGTCGCTGGAGTGAAAATACTATGAGGAAGTTGTGATCCGTCAAGCAAGCCATCAGGTAAAGAATTTCCGCAGACAGCTTTGTTGTTCTGGTACTCGCTCCATCCGCTGCCTGTTAAATAACCACGAGCAACACATTCGATATCAAACATTGTGAGTGGCTGCACGATAATCGCTCGATCTTCAACTGCATCAGGAACATCGCTAGAAACAATGTGGTTGCCAATAATGTCTTCAAGTAGTTCAAACCAGAAAAGTGAAAGCTGAGTAAGGACCTCGCCTTTACCAGGGATTGCAGTTGGCATGACCCAGTCATAAGCCGAAATTCGATCTGATGCAACGAGTAAAATTTGATTTTTGTCATTTGTATATAGATCACGAACTTTTCCGGTGCGCAGATGTTTCCACCCAGTTATTTCAGGCGCTGGCGGTGGGCCAGCTGGGCCAAAGCCGCTCACCGGATAGAGCCGGGCTTGTACTGCGCTGCGGCAGGGTGCGCGGATGTAATCGCGCCAATGCG
>CAIJHZ010000106.1 GCA_903820565.1 uncultured Actinomycetes bacterium | reverse complement strand
GCCATTACATCGCGGTCACCGTAGGAGTCAAATAATGTGCGCCACTCACGATAAATCTCATGAACTCCTTGACGATCGAAAAAGGGAACCGTCGGTAACAACGCATAACGCTTTTTAGGATCCATGGGCATGTCAAGACGCAAGGCATCACTTAAACCTTGTGGATCTGGATGATCCTTGAGTACATCTTCTTTCACTAAACCGTGAGCAACATCAATTCGGAAGCCATCGACACCAAGATCTAACCAAAACCGCAATGTTTTCTCAAAGTCTTTAGCTACTTCTGGGTTATCCCAATTGAGATCAGGTTGAGATGAATCAAATAAATGTAAGTAAAACTGTCCGTCTTCTACCTGAGTCCAGGACGGACCACCGAAAAGTGAAATCCAATTATTAGGCAATGATCCATCAGGATTTGCATCATAAAAATGAAAACGTGAACGTTCTGAGGATCCGCGTCCAGCTTTTAGCGCTTCCTGAAACCACACATGCTGATCTGAAAAGTGATTTGGGACGATATCAACCAGGACGCGGAGATCCAGTGATTTTGCAACATCAATCATTTTCTTTGCGTCAGCTAGATTTCCAAAACGTGGGTCAACATCTCGAGGGTCTGCAACGTCGTAGCCACCATCTTTGTTTGGAGATGTATAAAAAGGGCTTAACCAAATTGCATCAACGCCTAATGACTTTACATATTCAAGTTTAGAAGTAACTCCTGGTAGGTCACCTTCGCCATCACCATTGCTATCAAAAAAAGACCGTGGGTATATCTGATAGATAGTTGCTTCTTTCCACCACGGTGCAGATTTCATGGTGAAAGGCTACGGAAAGGGCAATTCTGAAACAATGTAAAAAGTGTGTAACGCTTGCTGCAAGGTTGCGCTTTTATAACGTTTTACCGTGGAAGCTTCTTTTCAACCTCAGCAATTAAGGTTTGAATCTCTTTGGATATTTCCTTCAGTTCGGCAAGTTCTAGCGCATTATTTCTTCTGGATTCTTTTGCTAGTTCAAATTCAGCCAAAGAAGCGGTATGGGTTTCGTCAATCTTTTGCTCAACACTTGCCGATTGCACTTTTTGTCCAACCATAATGATTGAGAGTAAAACTAACTGCAAAAATGTTTGCGCGATCCAGGAAACAATCACAATCGAGTCACCAGATTGCAATGCCTTGGGTAGTGAGATTAGGGCAATACCTGCAAATAAATAGGCACACCACATAGTGGCCACGCCTGAAGTTATTTTTTCTGCTAACCAAGGATTAAAGCGCTTCATACCATCAACGATACACTTGCCACATGGAAATGCTTCAGGGTGCGCTACTTTTCTTTGTCTTATTGGGCGTGGCATATTGCGCCAGATTACTGCGATCACTTCATTCAAAAGTGAGTAAAAGCTCTGCTGCGATGATGCGTGATATTCAGAAGTCATCTGTTGAAAACAAAAAGAGCTCGATGATCGCCTATAGACAAACAGAAGCATTCATTCAGCTGACTAACCTTTTGGATTTCAAGGCTGCTATCCCGCCAACTAGAAGTTGGGCGGCCTCACCTGATCTATTGCTAACAATCGCAGAAATTATTAAGAAGAATAAACCAGGATTAGTAGTGGAGTTAGGTTCAGGTGTTTCAACTTTGGTGTCAGCCAAATCCGGTGCACGCAAGATTGTGAGTATTGATAACTCAGATGAATGGGGAAGCAAGACTGTTGCATTACTAAAAGAACATAAAGTACGTGGAGTTGATGTTCGAATTGCGCCATTGCAGCCTTATGCAAATGGGTCAGAGTGGTATGACGTTTCAGTAATTAAAGATCTGAAGAAAATAGATGTTCTTATCATTGATGGTCCTCCAGGATCTAAAAACCCCGAGGCACGATATCCAGCGTTGCAGCAGTTCATAGACAAGCTTTCAGCAGCAGCCATTGTGATCATTGATGATGTTCATCGCGAGGGAGAGCGTAAACTCGCCGAGGATTTTGCAAAGGCTCTACCAAATCACGTGCTAACAATTCTTGATCACGAAAAGGGCACGGCGATTATTTCTCCTCGCTAAGACCATGCAGATATCGCGGGAAGAGGCATTAGCCACTGCTAGTTCAAAGATTCTTGATACGACAACCTTTGTTCGTGCTGTTTTATCTGGGCGTCGTCGCAATATGCAGGTTGACTTCGAACGCATTGATATTCGATTAGTTGAAATAAAGGGCGTTTTGAATTTGCAGTTAATGCAAAATGATGGACGAGCAACAACAACTAAGAATTTACTTCCACAACAGGTTGCCGTGGACGATTTACTAGAGAGCGGCTATGCAAACATAACCGTAGAAAGCACGCATGAGGCTTACTCGGTACGGATAACAAAGAGCGGTGAAGCCCAAGTACACACAGAACAGCGTGAATCACAACAAAACCTGGCACATGATAAAAAGAAGGATCGATTGCTAGATGCCAGTGATACTTTTTTGTGTGAAGTTGGCATTGCAGATGCTAAGGGAATCATTAAGCCTTCACGGCACGATAAATACAAGCAGGTCGAAGAGTTCTTACGTTTACTCTCACCAACATTAAATGCTGCAATTGAGGCTGGGCAGATTCATAAACCGACAACAGAAAATCCTTTACGTATCACAGATCTAGGGTGTGGACATGCTT
>CAIJHZ010000105.1 GCA_903820565.1 uncultured Actinomycetes bacterium | reverse complement strand
CAATGACAAAGCATTTCCTGCCAATGTTCCACCGATGCCACCTGTATCAATAATTTCTAGTTCAATCATGGACTTGATCTTGTCTGCGATCACTTGGGTCATGCCAAAGGTGCCGGTCGGAATACCCCCACCTATTGCTTTGCCAATCGTAAGGAAATCAGGCTTAAGTCCGCGATCTGCCGTCATTCCACCAGGACCCACAGAGATTGTGTGGGTTTCATCGATGATCAATATGGTGCCGTACTTCTTTGCCAGCTCTTGGACTGCTTCCAAATAACCAGCCTGTGGCAGGACAATTCCCACATTGGTCATGGCAGGTTCCATCAAGATCGCGGCCACATCACCATGTGCCAATGCGCTTTCCATGCCAGCGATGTCATTGAATTCAACTACTCGCGTGGTCTGATCAAGTGCCACAGGTGCACCGATATTTCCTTCGCGGGCTACTGTTTCTCCGCTCTCATCTAAGGTGGCAAAAGTTTCATCTACTGATCCGTGATAGCAACGATCAATCACAGCAATCTTTGAACGCCCTGTAATCATGCGGCTATAGCGAATAACGTGGCGATTGGCATCTGTGGCCGAGACCGTAAATTGCCACAGCGGCAGACCAAAACGCCTTGCTAATTCGGCAGAGACAATTGCGGCATCTTGGGTTGGCAACATTGCAGTAATACCCTTACCGACTTGCTCCCGAATAGCAGCAACAGTTGCATCAGGTGAGTGACCTGTCATCGATCCTGTGTCACCTAAGCAAAAATCAATATAGGTATTGCCATCCACATCAGTAAAGCGCGCACCTTTTGCCGCCTCAATAAATATTGGATATGCCCCAGGCCACTTAGCCATCCATGACATGGGGACTCCGCCAGGCATGTTCTTTTGACCCTCTTTAAACATCTCACCTGATTTTGGGTGCAAAGCTAAAAAGCGCTCATCTTCAATTTTTCGAAGGGCAGCTAAACGATCACGATTAATCATTGGGTGATCTTATTCGAGTGATTCAAATACAAAGAGTGCTTCGATGTAGTTCTCACCGGTAATTCCTAAGTTCTGGGCATCAGGTGGGGCGGTCTGTGGCTCTAAACAAACACCATCTGAATCTTCACTATAAACAACCCACCATGGCGCATCACACTCAATTGAAATCCTTGCCACATCCTCCCAAACAACAGCCGGGGTCCCTTTTATGCCAGTAAAAGCATCATCCCACGGTGGTGGTGTTGGAGCACTGCGTTGCCCCGTTGGAATTCCATCACTGCCCCGAACCAACATCTCTGTTGCTTCAAACTCTATTTCAGCGCTTCCGCCTCTTTCTAGATCGCGCGCAAACCATGGATGAAATCCAAGCCAGGCAGGCAGATCGCAACCATTGTCCTCATATTCCAGTGACCAACGAATTGCATCATCTAGAACTTCAATTCTTTGTTCAACAGTTGCGTTTCCATATGGTGATGGCAGATGCAAAAGTGAGCGGCCTGGACCAATTTCTTGCCAGGACGAGATCAGTCCAAATCCATGCAATGCATGTGGTGGATCAATAGTTGCCGGCAGTTGAATCTGTTGCCCTGCACTATTCGTGATTAAACCTTCTTTGATACGACCAGCCCAAGGAGCCATCGCATACCAACCCGATGAATGCACCTGTCCACGAAAGGGAACAGCAAATTCATTCTCGCGCCATTTCAGCGAAGTGATCCGTGCGCCATTGTCATCATCAATTGCGATTTGAAACTCGGCATCATCAATAAATTGCATTATGCATCCAACACTTCTACTAATTCGTGCAGTCGTGGAGGCTGAGCGCCGGCACGTGAAACGGTAATTCCTGCTGCTATTGCTGCGCGATGCAGAACCGCGTTAAGTACTTGTCCCTGTAGCCCATCAACAGAATGCTTGATTATTCCTTCGACCACAATTGCGCCAACAGTGTCACCGGCCCCAACTGTGTCTATAACGCTTACTTTGGCGCTTTCTACTTCTTCGAAGCCGTGAGCGGTGTAACCAATGATTCCTTGCGCCCCACGAGTTACGACGACAAGTGATGCACCGCCAGCAATCCAGCGCTGCGCAACTTCATCCATGTCCTCATCTGGGTACAACCACGAAATGTCATCATCTGAAAGCTTAATCACACTAGAAATACCGACCCATTTTTCAACTGCAGCACGATATATGTCACGGTCGCCCACAACGGAAGAGCGAACATTAGGATCAAAAACAATTGGCGCAAACTCACCAGTCTTAACCGCCCATTCATATAAAACACTTGATGCAGGTTCGACGATTGTTGCCAAGGTGCCAATATGCAATACCGATGGCTTTAGACGTTCTGGATCTGGCAACCACGATTGTGCGAAATCAAATGTTGCTGTGCCGTCGATAAGAAATTCATAACTCGCAGAGCCGTGTGAATCTAAAGAAACTGTTGCGGTGCAGGTTGGTTTGTCACTGCTTAATGAAAGAGAAAGTCCAACGCCGTCACGGGCTAATTCTTTACGCGCACTAACCCCATAGGCATCGGTCGAAATCCCATCAATGAAATCGATGTCATATCCCAACCGCGCAAGCGCTTTGGCGGTATTGGCCGGGCCACCACCAACAACGGGACCAGTTGGCAAAATATCGATCAGGACTTCACCGCATACCCAGATGCTCATCGAAATTCACCTGCTCCAGTGGTCATGTGCTCAATTGTGCCTTAATCTGCCTCCATGATCACTATTCCAGAATCCGACCTAGTAGTTCACCCACTATGCCTAGGCAGCAATATCTTCGGTGGCAACGCAACTGAAGCTGAATCCCACCTAGTAATGGATGCTTATCGCAGCCACGGTGGCAATTTTATTGATACTGCCGATGCCTATAACCAGTGGGTCGAAGGCCACGTTGGTGGCGAATCGGAATCAGTTATTGGTACCTGGATGAAATCTCGTGGCACTCGTGCAGAAATGGTGATTGCGACCAAAGTTTCAAAGATGGATCGCAGACCGGGATTATCTGCAAAGAATATTCTCGCCGCCTGCGAAGAGTCTTTAGATCGTTTGCAAACAGATTACATCGATCTGTATTACAGCCACGCAGATGACGAAACAGTGTCGTTGGAAGAAACTCTTGGGGCTTATGCGCAGTTAATTGCTGAAGGTAAAGTGCGTTATATCGCTGCCTCTAACTTCACTCCAGCGCGTCTGCGTGAATCAATTAATTTTAGCAACGAGAACAACTTGCCTTCATACATCGCTGTGCAAGATCTTTACAACTTGGTTGATAGAAAAACCTATGAGACAGAAATGGCAGAAACGATTGCCGATCTTGGAATTTCGAATATTCCCTTTTACGGAATTGCTCGTGGATTCTTAACAGGAAAATATCGCCCTGGAATCGCCGAAGTTGATTCAAAGCGCGCAGCTGGTGCTCGTGAATACGCAACTGATAAGAATTACGCGATTCTGTCGGCGATGGATGACATTGCGCAAGCACACGGTGCGCCACTAGGTGCGATCGCACTTGGTTGGCTACGAGCTCAACCAACGGTAAGTGCGCCTATTGCATCTGCCAGAACCGTTCCACAGCTTGAAGAAATCATTCAGGTTGTTGAATTAACAGCAGATGAGGTTTCAACACTTAACGCGCTTTCAGCTTAACTACTTTTGTTGTAAGCGCTTGGCCATTGTCACTGCCACATTGAGCCACTTTGCAACCTCTGCATCTGTGAATGGATCCTTTTTCACAAGGTACAAGCCTGTATAGGTATCTCCGTTGAACTGATAGAAACCCAATAACGATCTGGCTTGATCCCCAGAATCAATGATGGCGTGGACAAAAACACGATTGGATTCTGGAACAACCCCTGTCGGGATGCTTTTAATCGGCTTAAAGTCATAAGGAACAGTGGTGCCGGTTGCCTCTTTGTACCCCTTATCAACCTGGCACTGCGCCAAGACTTTAACCAACTCTTTCTGGGCCGCATTAGCTGCTGCAACAGATGAGTACTTAACTACCTCTGTTGATAAGAAGGCAAAAGGTGAATCTTCTTTAAGCGCAATCACTTGCCTGCGCTCTGTGCGATCTCTTTCGGAATCAAATTTTCCATTACATAGATCAAGGGATGGATCAACCAAGGTTGTCCCGCCGCTCATTGGTAGAACACTCCACTCCTTGCTGAAGTCTCCTGCTCGAAAACCAAGTTGAGCAAGCTTTGCCTGCTTTTCATTGCTAAGTGAAATATCGGTAAAAGCGGGCGGGCTTTGGATTTCAGACAATGTTCCAAGAGTTGTAGTGACGGCTGCCAAGCCTACAAAAACAAAATTGCTACCAGAAATTTGAACAGTTTTTTGTGATGTACCAACATCAATTGTTCCACTGATATTCAATGACTTTGAAGTGCTTTGAGGAACTGTCTTAACAGTTTTGCCACCAACTGAAATAGTTGCACTACCAGCACCAAGGACAACATCAAATTTTCCTGATGTATTAAGGGAAGCAGTGCATTTGCCCACGCACTTTAAGGCCCCAGTTCCAAAGGCAGATGTCGTGGCACTCCACTTGCCCGTGCGCGTAGCTTTAGAAGCAGGAGTAAATGTATTAGTAATACTTATTTCACCACTTTGACCATTGCCAACGCAGTCATATATCTGAGCAGTACCCACAAGTGGAACACCATTTTTTAAGGTGAAGGTTGGCGCATTTTTTGCAGAGGAACTTTGGATAACTAATCCATCGTCGTCAACAACATTTGCCAAACAAATGCCAGCGCCTGCATCGGTTGCGCCTTTCCAGGTCACTGCTAATTCGTTAGTACTTGCGATACCAACAGTAAAGTTATTGGTAACAACTGGGTACCCGCGATCGATAACCACTTGTTCTGGCTTTGACCATTCGCTCTTATTGCCTTGCATATCGATAGCTCGGATCGAGAATTTGTAACTGCCTTCAGGAAGATCGCGCACATACACAGTCTTTGGCGGTACAAAAAGACTTAAATATGTAGGCGCCCAGCCATCGACATCAGATGCTTTCAGTGGCTTTGTTACGCCATCAATTTGGCCCTCAAAACCGGTAATTGCTGTATCTGCATCCTCATTGCCCTCTTTGATGATCACCATGTTGGGGGATTGCCATTGTGCCGGTGGAACCAACACAGGTGTTGGCGGAGGCGTTGTATCTACCTTTTTGGTGACCGTTACAACTGCGCCAGTTTCTGATGCAACTGCGCTGAAGGAAACATTGCCCGAATAAGTAGTCGCAGTTGTTGCAGTCATTGATCCAGTAACAGAGCTAGCCGTCGTGTATTTGTAATTATCTAGATTAAGCATCCACACATCGGTACCAAGTTCTGCGCCAAACTCTTCCGCTAACGCATCTTGAGGATTAGGAGAAACAATGGAGGAAACAGGAGGCGGATCTAAGCGATAAATCGCAAGCCCTGGCTTGTACACCGCACCATCTGTCTTTCGGCGATATTCAATCCAATAGCCAGCTTTTCCATCTCGGACAAAAATTGCTTTTATTCCATTGGCAAAATCACTTGGGGAAATCGTAACAACTTCAGATTGCCAGACTTGTTTGATTTGAGAATCATCCATGTACCCCATGCGCCACTGGTGGTAGGTATT
>CAIJHZ010000104.1 GCA_903820565.1 uncultured Actinomycetes bacterium | reverse complement strand
TTTATCTGTTGCCGTGTATAACCATTACAAGCGTGTACAGAGCGGTGAATCAAAGGGTGACGGCGCTATTGAATTAGCAAAATCAAATATTTTGATGCTTGGACCAACTGGCTGCGGTAAGACGCTAATGGCGCAAACATTGGCTCGCATGCTTAATGTTCCATTTGCAATTGCAGATGCAACCGCACTGACTGAAGCAGGTTATGTCGGTGAAGATGTTGAAAATATTTTACTCAAGCTTCTACAAGCTGCAGATTATGATGTTAAAAAGGCCGAAACCGGAATTATTTACATTGATGAAATCGATAAGGTAGCCCGCAAGTCTGAAAACCCATCGATCACTCGAGATGTTTCAGGTGAAGGCGTTCAGCAAGCATTGCTAAAGATCCTTGAAGGAACAGTCGCATCGGTACCACCTCAAGGTGGCCGCAAGCATCCACATCAAGAATTTATCCAGATCGACACAACAAATGTGTTGTTCATTGTCGGTGGCGCGTTCTCAGGACTTGAAAAGATTATCGAAAGTCGCATCGGAAAATCAGGTGTTGGCTTTAATGCAACCTTGCAAGATGCATCAGATAAGAACCGTAAGGACATCTTTGCCGATGTTATGCCAGAAGATCTCTTGAAGTTCGGGATGATTCCTGAATTCATTGGTCGCCTACCGGTATTAACAAGTGTAGAAAACCTTGATAAGCCGGCATTAATGCAGATTCTTACAGAGCCAAAGAATGCTCTTGTTAAGCAGTATCAGCGCCTATTTGATCTTGATCATGTTCAACTTGAATTTGATGCAGAAGCTTTGGATGCGATCGCAGATCTTGCGCAAGAACGTGGCACAGGTGCTCGTGGGCTTCGCGCAATTATGGAATCAGTATTGTTAACAGTGATGTATGACGTCCCAAGCCGTACAGATATTGAAAAGGTGATTATCACCAAGGAGTGCATCACATCTGGTGGTGCGCCAACTCTGATAAATCACACAGGCCCAAAGCGCTCACGAGCACCAAAAGGTGCAGAGGAGAAGAGCGCGTAATCTAGACTGCGCACTATGTCTTCAAGCCGTGAATTAGCCTCAACCTTCTCGCCCAGCGAGATTGAGTCGCCGCTGTACCAAAAGTGGATGGCGGCCGGATATTTCACAGCTGATGCAACTTCTAGTAAGCCACCATTTTCAATAGTTTTGCCTCCACCAAATGTCACTGGTGTTTTGCACATTGGTCACGCACTAGATCAAACATTGCAGGATTGTTTAACGCGTATGAAGCGCATGCAAGGTTTTGAAGTTTTGTGGTTACCCGGAATGGATCACGCAGGCATTGCGACTCAAAATGTTGTCGAAAAGCAATTAGCTGCAGATGGAAAGTCACGACATGATCTAGGTCGCGAAGAGTTTGTTAAAAAAGTGTGGCAGTGGAAAGAAGAATCTGGCGGCGCAATTCTGGAACAGATGAAACGTTTGGGGTCATCAGTAGATTGGTCTCGCGAACGTTTTACTATGGATGAAGGAATGTCCAAGGCGGTCGTAACAATTTTCAAGCGCATGTATGAGGCAGATTTAATTTATCGCGCCGAAAGAATAATTAATTGGTGTCCGCGATGTTTAACAGCATTGTCAGATATCGAAGTAGAGCATCAAGATGATGCGGGTGAATTTGTTCAGATTCGCTATGGCGAAGGTGAACAGAGCATCGTGATTGCAACCACCAGAGCTGAAACCATGCTCGGAGATGGCGCAGTTGCCGTGCATCCAGATGATCCTCGATACAAACACATGATAGGTACTGAAGTTTTACTTCCTTTAGTTAATCGAATGATTCCGATTATCGCTGATGAATTAGTAGATCCCGATTTTGGAACTGGCGCAGTAAAAGTTACAGCTGCACATGACCCAAATGACTTTGAAATGGCGATGCGTCACAACGTGCCATTTGTTGTCATCATGAATGAGCATGCTGTGATGGATGGCACGGGTACAGAGTTTGATGGTATGGATCGCTTTGAAGCGCGAATAGCAGTAGTTGCAAAGTTAAAAGAAATGGGTCGAGTTGTTGCTGAAAAGCGCCCATACATTCACGCAGTTGGACATTGTTCTCGTTGCGATACAACTGTCGAACCACGCCTATCGAAGCAGTGGTTTGTAAAGGTTGCACCAATGGCAAAGGCATCTGCTAATGCTGTCCGTAGCGGTGAAGTAAAAATAGAACCCGAAGAACTTGCTCCACGTTACTTCGACTGGGTCGACAACATGCACGACTGGTGCATCTCCCGTCAGTTGTGGTGGGGTCACCGTATTCCTGTTTGGTACGGACCTAATGGTGAAGTACAAGTAGTTGGCCCTGATGAAACTGCACCTGCTGGATGGACACAAGATCCAGATGTTTTGGACACCTGGTTCTCTTCTGGTCAGTGGGCATTTTCCACATTTGGTTGGCCAGAAAAGTCTGCGGATCTTGCAAAGTTTTATCCAACATCTGTGCTTGTTACCGGGTATGACATCTTGTTCTTTTGGGTTGTGCGCATGATGATGATGTCAACATTTGCGATGGGTGGTGTTGTACCATTTAAAACAATTATGTTGCACGGCTTAGTACGCGATCAGTTTGGTAAGAAGATGTCAAAGAGTCGCGGAAATGTTGTAGATCCAATTGAATTTATGGATAAGTACGGTGCAGACGCGTTGCGCTTTACTTTGGCTCGTGGTGCTAATCCAGGGACAGATCAAGCACTTGCCGAAGACTGGATCGGTGGTTCACGTAACTTTGCGACAAAGCTGTGGAATGCAACCCGCTTTGCAATGATGAATGGTGCAACAGTTTCAGGTGATTTACCACCATTGGAATCACTCAATGCTATTGATAAGTGGATCCTGAGTCGTTTATCTGAAACTGTTTCTGAAACGACAGAGCTTTTGGAAAAGTATGAATTTTCACGAGCATGCGAATTGATGTATCACTTTGCATGGGATGACCTGTGTGACTGGTATTTAGAGCTTTCAAAGGAAGCCTTCGCATCAGGTAATGCCGAATCAAGTAAACGAGTTTTGGGCCATGTGCTAGATCAGTTGTTCCGTTTAATGCATCCAGTAATGCCATTTATTACAGAGCAGATGTGGACCACGTTGACTGGGGGAGAGTCTCTTGTTGTGGCCGAATGGCCAAAAGCTAACCCCGGCCACGTAGACAAGAAGGCTGAAAATCTTGTTTCTCAGCTACAAGAGATCATTACTGAGGTTCGTCGATTCCGTAACGATCAAGGCATAAAGACTTCACTCAAGATTCCGGGACGCATTGTTGCAAAGGGTGAAATTGCAGATTACGCATCTGCGGTTGCATTTGTTGTACGAATGGAGCTTGGCGACATAACTCCGAGTGCACAGTGCGAGGCTGCTGGGGTAACAATCGAATTTGATCTAACAGAATCTATTGATGTTGTTGCAGAGCGTGCCCGTCTTGAGAAAGATTTAGCAACAGCCACCAAGGATAAACAAACCGCTGAAGTGAAGTTGAACAACCAAGGTTTCATGGCGAAAGCACCAGCAGATGTTGTTATTGAAATTCGTGAGCGCCTAGACAAAACAACGTCAGATATCGAGCGAATAACCACTGCATTATCAGCATTGCCACAAGCATGATGATTTCTCCTGACGATCAAGAACGCGTAGATGCGATCGAACAAGCCTTGCTTGCACGTTGGCCAGAAACTCGAATCGCGCCAACAACTGAACGCATTGCTGCCCTTGTTGATCTGTTGGGATCGCCACAATTAACGTATCCAACGATTCATATCGGTGGCACTAATGGCAAGACAACAACTTCTCGAATGATTGACTCTTTATTATTTGCTCATGGGTTGCGCACGGGACGA
>CAIJHZ010000103.1 GCA_903820565.1 uncultured Actinomycetes bacterium | reverse complement strand
GGTGCTGCAACGCGAAGAGTTCCTTCAGTTCCTGGAAGACCCTTGAACTTCTGCCAATCGCCAGTCACCTTAAGCAAAGCCTCTACAGCTTCAGATGGTTGTGCACCAACGCCGAGCCAATACAGAGCGCGCTCTGAGTTGATCTCGATTAGTGATGGCTCTTGTCCTGGAACGTAGCGACCAATTTCTTCAATTGATAGACCGTTACGTGCCTTGCGTGCGTCTGTTACAACGACACGGAAAAATGGTGTGCGGATTTTGCCCATGCGCATTAAACGAATTTTTGTAGCCAAGAAATTTGTACTCCTGTATTTGTGTGCCATGCGTATCAATCGCAGCGGGGTGCGCGATCAATTCATATGACTATCGAATTGTGGATGTTGCTGGGGGTAGAGGGCCCCTTCAACAGGTTGCTAATTCTGCCATTCAAGGGGCCAGATGCGAAATCGGGCTTTATTGACCCTGTTCTAGCGCTCGCTTAGCTGGATTGCCTGATTTGGACTTCTTCTTATTAATTGGTGTGTTCACCTTCGGCATCGCAGGCATGCCCATTCCGGCGGGCATTCCAGCTGGCATTCCCCCATTTCGGACCTGCTTCATCATCTTTTGCGCCGCAGAGAATCGGTCCACCAGGTTATTTACATCTGAAACCTTTCGACCAGAACCCAGTGCAATTCGTGCACGTCGGGAACCATTTAGCAATTTTGGTTCACGTCGCTCTGCCGGTGTCATTGATTGCACAATGGCTTTTGTGCGAACTATCTCGCCCTCATCAAAGTTTTCAATTTGTTTCTTCATCGCACCAGCACCCGGCAACATTCCAAGGATCTTGGACATGTTTCCCATCTTGGACATAGCCTGTAATTGATCCAGAAAGTCTTCTAATGTGAAATCTTCCCCACTTGCAAACTTTGCTTCTAGCTTTGCTGATGTGTCTGCATCAAAAGCCTTCTTAGCTTGTTCTGCCAATGTTGCGACATCGCCCAGACCCAAGATTCGAGAAGCCATGCGCTCTGGATAGAAAATGTCGAACTCGTGGAGTTTCTCACCAGTTGATGCAAACATGATGGGGCGCTTTGTCATTGACGCAATTGAAAGTGCCGCACCGCCTCGAGCATCGCCATCTAGTTTTGTTAGCACTACACCATCAAAACCAACGCCATCCAAAAACGCCTGAGAAGTTCTAACTGCATCTTGACCCATCATCGCATCGACAACAAATAAAATTTCATCAGGATTTACAGCATCACGAATATTAGATGCCTGTTTCATTAAGTCTTCATCAACACCTAAACGACCGGCCGTATCAACGATGACCATGTTGTACTGCTTAGATTTTGCGAACTCAATACCAGCCTTTGCAACTTTTACTGGGTCTCCCTGGCCATTTCCAATTTCAGGTGCAAAGACAGGAACGTTGACTGATTCACCAACTACCTGCAACTGCGTAACAGCATTAGGGCGTTGTAAATCAGATGCGACTAAAAGAGGTGTGTTTCCTTGATCTGCATAAAACTTTGCTAGTTTTCCGGCCAAAGTAGTCTTACCCGCACCTTGCAAACCAGCAAGCATGATCACTGTTGGTGGATTTTTAGCAAAGCGAACTCTGCGGGCCTGTCCCCCAAGAATTTCGATCAGGCTTGAGTTAACAATTTCAAAAATGGCATTTGCTTGATTACTGCCCGACTGCAATGTTGGCAGAGCTTCTAATGATTTCTGGCGGATATCTGCAATGAAATTGTCAACTACTGAAAGAGCCACATCAGATTCCAGCAATGCTTGGCGGATTTCTTCGCAGGTTGTTTCTATATCCGAGGATGAAATCTTTCCGCGTGAGCGAAGTGAGGAAAACGCTCCACTAAACCGGGATGTCAGAGACTCAAACATAAGGGTTGAAGACTACTTCAAGGCCCGCTTCAAATGTGAAGCAACCTCGCGTGCCCGCTCAGGTGTCAAAGGTCCACCTGTTAACTCTGTTACATACAAAGTGTCGATAGCCTCCGCCCCCAGGGTGGTGACAATTGCTGATCGAATATCGATTTTGGATTCCGTAATCGCAGCACCAATTCTAAAAAGTAGCCCCGGTCTGTCATGGCTTCGTACTTCAATAACAGTTGCATCAGTTGCTGCATCAGTGAAGATTTCGACCTCAGGGTCTGGCACCGGAATAGTCGGAATCGATGCGTACGCCTTAGCCCTTGCGATCAGCTTTTCTTCAACTTCCGTTGGATCATTTAGCGCATCTGAAATGAGTTGGTGTAGTCCATTCTCGGTAATTTCAGGTGCATGTGGTTCTGGGGTGACGATCCAATACATGACAGCGGTTTTGCCTAACGTTTTCGTGCGCGCAGATTTAACGTCCAGACGAGAAATATTAAATACACCAGCGACAATTGAAAGAAGTCCAGGTTTATCGGGTGAAATAACTTCGACCGCATAACCGCTCGTGTGTTCATCCAGAGAAATTCTCAGCTCACCTTGCGCCGCTAAAGCAATTTGCTCATCACTCAGCAAAGGTTGTTGAGCAACCTCAATTCCAGCCATAGCTTTTCTCACTCTACTTACTAGCTCTGCAACCAAAGTTGCTTTCCAATCACTCCAACCGGCGCTACCTGTTGCCTCCCCATCGGCAATACTCAATGCATGCAATAGCTCTAAAGTGTTGGCGTCAGGAATTAATGAGACTACAGATTGGATAGTTGCAGGATCATCTAAATCTCGACGCGTTGCAGTAGATGACAAAAGCAAGTGGTGTTGAACTAAGATTTTAAGAGTGTCGATGTCTTTTTCTTCAAAACCTACACGTCGAGCAATAGGTTCGATTAAACGCACGCCACGTTCAGAGTGATCCTCTTCTGTCCCTTTCCCAATGTCGTGGAACAACGCAGCAAAAAGAAGTAGGTCTGGTCTATGAACTTTCCGCGTTAGCTTTCCCGCATGCACTGCGGTTTCGACCATATGACGATCAACTGTATGTCTGTGCAAAGCATTTCGTTGGGGTAAGGATCGAACACTGCGCCATTCAGGAATCCAATGAAAAATAATCTCTTCCAGATCCAAGGTCTCGAAAATACCGACCATTGCTTCTCCGGCGCCGATAAGAGTCATGAGTAATTCCCGCGCTTCTCGGGGCCAAGGATTTGGTAGTACACCTTGCCCATTATTTAAAGCCAACGACAATTCGGTGCATGTATCTAATGACAGCGGCAAGCCAAGCTGAGCCGCAGTTGCGGCAGCTCTCAGGCCAACTACAGGGTCATCGTCATAGGAAGTTAAAGGATCGATAATTATTTCGCGGTTTGCTGCGCTCACATTTTTTGCCACATTAACTAGCCGTGTTTTACGTAAAATTCGACCAAGGCCGTCTTTGCCTGTGTGTTCCAAAGCATGCCAGGTGTAATCCAGCAAATAATCTACGGAACGTGCCGCTCTTGCGACATCACTCATCATCGCGTCGGCATCTTTATAATCGAGAATTTTTGCGACTTTATCTTGTTCCTGAAAAAGTAAACGATCTTTACTTCTGCCACTTGCAGTG
>CAIJHZ010000102.1 GCA_903820565.1 uncultured Actinomycetes bacterium | reverse complement strand
AGATGCATCTACCCAAGTGATGGCCTAGAATTAGATCATGAACACATCAATTGATGACGTAACTGAGGCAATGAAGGATGTGATTGATCCTGAATTAGGAATCAATGTGATCGATCTTGGTTTGGTATATGACATGCGGCTTGATGAAAATAACATTGCCACTCTAGATATGACTTTAACTTCTGCTGCCTGCCCATTGCAGGATGTAATTGAAGATCAAACTAGACAAGTATTGGCAGACATTACAACTGATGTAAAAATAAATTGGGTGTGGCTACCACCTTGGGGTCCAAACAAAATTTCAGATGATGGTAGAGAACAATTACGCTCGATTGGCTTCACTGTTTAGTAATTCCACTCTTAATCGCTAAGGTGTTCTTATGTCGATGCATTCCACCTGGATGTCATTTAGATCTTTAACCCAAGATTCATCGGTAAAGAATCAAAAACTTAAACCAGGCACGTTGAAGCGGATTGCCGAATTCGCAATTCCTTACAAGGTATCTCTTACATTCTTCTTAATTACTGTCGTAATCGATGCATTCCTAATCGTTGCTACGCCTTTGCTTCTGCGCAAACTAATCGATGATGGAGTGATTCCGAAAAACACAGAACTCGTGACAAAGCTTGCTTTGGCAGTAGGCATAATCGCTTTGCTTGACGCGCTATTTAGCATGATAGGTCGTTGGTTTTCAGCACGCATTGGCGAAGGATTAATTTATGATCTACGTCGAATGATATTTGAACACGTTCAAAAGCAATCGATCGCTTTTTTTACTCGAACCCAAACTGGTGCGCTTATATCTCGATTAAATTCTGATGTCATTGGCGCACAACAGGCTTTTACTTCAACATTATCTGGAGTCATAAGTAATTTATTGAGCTTGATTTTAGTTGCAGCAACGATGCTTACTTTATCCTGGCAGATAACACTGATTTCATTGACTTTACTTCCGGTCTTCTTATTCCCAACAAAATGGGTGGGTAGAAAACTCCAAGGGTACACACGTCAATCATTTGATATTAATGCTTCTATGTCAGCAACTATGACTGAACGATTTAATGTTTCTGGTGCGCTTTTGGTTTCACTTTATGGAAATTCTAAATCTGAGAAGAATGAGTTCTCGGCCAAAGCTAGAAAAGTGGCTGATATCGGCATTTCAATTGCAATGTTGAATCGAATCTTCTTCATAGCCCTTACCTCAATTGCAGCCGTTGCAACCGCAGTTGCATATGGTGTTGGGGGACACCTCGCTATTAGTGGTGAATTAACAGTGGGAACATTGCTGGCTATAACTGCTTTACTTGCAAGGTTATACGGTCCGCTTACTGCGCTTTCAAATGTTCGTGTTGATGTGATGAGCGCACTTGTTTCTTTTGAAAGAGTTTTTGAAGTCCTTGATTTGAAACCTATGGTGGTTGATCGACAAAACGCAATACAACTACAAACCGATAAGCCTGAGTTAATTTTCGAGAATGTTTCCTTCTCCTATCCGAAGGCAGAGGAAATCTCACTTGCATCGTTGGAAATTGTTGCAAAACCTGAGATTCCTACAAGTGGCAGAGTCTTAAAAAACATATCTTTTACCGTTAAGCCTGGAACTTTGACTGGAATAGT
>CAIJHZ010000101.1 GCA_903820565.1 uncultured Actinomycetes bacterium | reverse complement strand
GCCCACGTATGACCACGCTGCAGATAATCCGTGAGGGTGAATTTGGCTCACTGGAACCAAGAATTGCGACACCTCTTGCACTAGTGGTTACAGAATTGATTCACAATGCACTTGAACATGGGTTAGAAGCGAGTGGAACAGCACTACAGATATCAGTTACTAGATCTGATGTGCATTGTGAGGTAAGAATTAGCGATGATGGTGTGGGACTTCCGAAAGATTTTGATTTAGCCCAATCTTCAAATTTGGGACTTCAAATTGTTCGTACGCTAACAGAAAATGAATTGAAAGGTGATTTAACTCTTCGTTCATCAGAAAAAGGAACTGTTGCTGAACTCAATTTCCCGTTGAACTAATTAGTTATTATTTCCCATATTTTGTTCAAGTAGACGTGCACGATTACGAGCAGCGCGACGCTTAAGTGCACGACGTTCATCTTCAGAAAGCCCGCCCCAAACTCCAGCATCTTGACCACTCTCAAGTGCCCATGCAAGACAAGGTTCTTTAACAATGCAGCGGTTACAAACTTTTTTCGCTTCTTCAATTTGAGTTATTGCAGGTCCAGTATTTCCTACAGGAAAAAAGAGCTCAGGATCTTCATCGCGGCAAGCCGACTGGTGTCGCCAATCCATGGGCATATCTCCTCTACGACCTCGTTAGAGGCGGTGTAATTCGTGAAAATACAACATCATCAATGATGTGCAAGGTTGTAATTCTCCCTTCAATTTGTGAGATTCACAAGGAGATTGGCACTCTGTTTCGAAAAATTAACGTGAGATATCTCGCCTAAGAGTGCCCCCGACAGGAATCGAACCTGTGCACCCGCCTCCGGAGGGCGGTGCTCTATCCCCTGAGCTACGGGGGCGCTGTAAGTAGAAGGTTATCAGCGGATGCATATATCGAGCACAACTGAAAGAATATGCAGATGAACGAGAGCGCATATTTCGCAACAGGATGTTTTTGGGGCGCAGAGCGACGTTTCTGGCAACTCGATGGAGTTACGGAAACTAGCGTTGGATATATGGGTGGAACGCGTCCATCTCCATCGTATGAAGAAGTGTGCACAGGTACCACAGGCCATGCTGAAACCGTAAAAGTTGAATTTGACCCATCAAAAATTTCTTATCATCGCTTACTTGAAGAATTTTGGACGATGCATGATCCAACATCGCTCAACAGACAGGGTGGAGATATAGGAACTCAGTATCGCAGTGCGATTTTTACAACAACTCCTGAGCAATTGAATCAAGCGCAAACAACACGCGATATATATGAAAAAGCAATCTCTACCTCTGGCTATGGCGCAATCGTTACAGAGATAGCAATGAATGACGGAGTTACATATTTTCCTGCTGAGGAATACCATCAGAAATACTTGCAAAAAAATCCGAACGGATATGACTGTCATTCAAGTACCGGAATAGCTTTTCCTAGCCAGGAGCTAACTCAGTGAGCGAGAAGAAATATCCTATAAATATCAATGAGGCCGAGTTGAAGGAAAAGCTCGATCCTCTCTCTTATGACGTATTGCGAAATGCAGCAACAGAACGTCCATTTACTGGCGAATATACCGATAGTGACAAAGTGGGACTCTATAAATGCAAAGCATGTTCTGCTGAACTATTTAGAAGTGAAACAAAATTTCATTCAGGATGTGGATGGCCATCATTTTATGCACCAAGTGCCGACGATGCAGTGGAACTTATAGAAGATCGCTCTCTATTCCCACGAGTTCGCACAGAAGTTCGCTGCGCAGCATGTGGATCACACTTAGGCCATGTTTTTGAAGGAGAAGGCTACGACGTCCCTACAGATCAACGTTGGTGCATCAACTCGGTCTCTTTGATACTAGAAAGTAAGTAATCTAAAGAAATAACTGATACTGACTAGTTAGAGTGAAAAAGTTGGATATTCATCAGTTACTAGAACAAATGCGTAACCAGCAACGCGATTACAATATGCAATTGTTCCTACTACGCCCTCAGCGCATGTTTCAGGGTAAGTCCCAGTAAATAAGATGCTAAACCAACCCCAAAGAGTAAGTATTAGCGCGTATGCAATATAAATAATTCCCACGACATAAAGAGGAATTGCTAAGAACCATTTTACTAAGGGCAGTCCTCGACTTAGATTCTCGCCTTTATTTACTTCTGGAAAAGTAATGCTG
>CAIJHZ010000100.1 GCA_903820565.1 uncultured Actinomycetes bacterium | reverse complement strand
GAGCATTAGGCAATCATCAAAGTTGCCATTAACTTGCAAGATAGTTGAGTCATGAATAACGGCTTGGGCAAGCTTTCCCATTGCAATTTTGCCTTTAGGAATTAAAACCGCTGGACGCATTCCTGCTTTAACAGCATAGGCCGCAGCTGATGCAGAAGTATTTCCAGTTGATGCACAGATGACAGCCTTTGCGCCATCTTCTGCCGCTTTAGAAATCGCCATTGTCATTCCGCGATCTTTAAATGAACCTGTTGGATTTAGACCTTCGTACTTGATCCACACATTGTTTCCCAATAGCTCTGAAAGATTGCATGCATAAATAAGTGGTGTGCCACCTTCGCGCAAGGAAACGATTGGAGTCTTATCACTTACTGGAAGGCGATGACGGTACTCCTCGATCACTCCACGCCATTGATGGGCTCCACCATTTTTCTTAAGCACAGTTGATTTTCCAGAAAAAAGCCCCATTAGGCAGGTGCTCCCTCGACGCGAATTACGCTTTCGACTTTGCTGACGATATCCATCTTCTTCAATTTTTCTACACACGCATCTAATGCGTCCTCTGATGCTGCGTGAGTTACAACGATTAATTCAGCATCTGCGCCAAGGCCTGATTGGCGCACAGTTTGAATAGAAACATTTTCACTCGCAAATGTTTGGGCGATTGAAGCCAAAACACCTGATTTATCTGCAACATGCAGGCGTACAAAGAATTGAGACTTAACCGCACCAATTGGAGCAATATCTAAGTCTGCATAATCAGATTCGCCATAGCCAACAGTTGAATACGCAGCATGGCGCGCAACTGCAACTAGATCACCAAGAATTGCTGATGCTGTTGGCGCACCGCCTGCTCCGCGACCATAGAACATAAGTTGACCAGCTGCTTCAGATTCAACATAGACCGCGTTAAATGCATTGCGGACAGAGGCAAGTGGGTGCGCCACAGGCAGAATCACCGGGTGTACGCGCACAGAAATCTCGTCTTTAACAGTTAGCTCTGCAATTGCCAATAATTTAATGACACTGTTCATAGATTTAGCAGCTTGAACATCCTCAGTTGAAATATGTGTAATTCCCTCGCAGTACACCTCATCAATCACAACAGTGCTGTGAAACGCAAGGCTTGCTAACAAGGCAGCCTTTGCTGCAGCGTCATGTCCTTCAATATCGGCGGTCGGATCTGCTTCGGCGTAGCCAAGTGATTGCGCCTCTTTTAATACATCAGCAAAGGCGCGACCTTCTTCATACATCTTTGTCAGAATATAGTTTGTTGTTCCGTTAACAATTCCCATTACGCGAGTGATTTGATCGCCAGCAAGTGATTCACGCATAGAACGAATAATTGGAATCGCACCGGCGACAGCGGCTTCGTAATACAAATCTACGCCAGCTGCATCTGCTGCGTTAAATAGTTCGTGCCCATGAGTTGCGAGCAGCGCTTTGTTCGCTGTGATTACGGATTTACCATTTTTAATTGCTTCGAGTATTAATGATTTGGCGGGTTCGATCCCACCCATTACCTCAATAATTATGTTGATGCTTGGATCGGCAACAATTGATTGAAGGTCGGTTGTAATTAAAGATGGAGCAATGCCTTCACGTGCACCTGCAGTGCGAACGCCGACTTTGCTGAGTTTTAGCAGCGCTCCTGAGCGCTCTGAAAGTTCTTGTTCATCATCTTGAAGCAGGCGGGCAACTTGGCTGCCCACAACGCCGCAGCCGAGCATTCCAATTGTGATTGTTTTGACGCCCGAATTCATGGCGCCATTCTTTCATAGATGACTAGATCGGCGTTAAATATCGAGTCTCAGGAGATCTGCTTCAGTCTCACGGCGCACAATAACGCGAGCTTTTCCATCTTTTACTGCAACAACTGGCGGGCGCGGCACATGGTTGTAATTGCTGGCCATGCTGCGTCCATATGCACCTGTTGCGGGAACAGCTAATAAATCCCCTGGCACGATGTCATCTGGCAAATCGATCTCTCGAATCACGATGTCTCCGGTTTCGCAATGCTTTCCCACTAAGCGGCTAGAAACATGTGCAGCAGTGCTGGTGCGGTTTGCAAGGATTGTTGTGTACTCAGCTCCATACAAGGAAGGGCGAATATTGTCGCTCATCCCTCCATCGACTGAGATGTAGCGACGATGGATTCCATTTTCTAAAGTTACATCTTTTACTGTGCCAACTTCATACAAAGTAAACATGGTTGGACCGACAATTGCGCGACCAGGTTCGATAGAGACTCGTGGAATCTGCAGATTGTGCGTTGCGCAATTTTTTGTAACTGCTGCAGCAAGAACGGACATCGCCTCGGATGGATTAACAGTTTCATCACCAGGTACATAAGCGATTCCGTAACCGCCTCCGAGATCTAATTCAGGTAACTCACTCATAAACTCATCACGATACTGGGCAAGTAATGCAATTAATCGCTCCGACAAAATTTCAAAAGAGTTAAAGCCAAATATTTGTGAACCAATATGTGCATGAATTCCGCGAAGCTCAAGGCTTGGGTGAGTACGGACAGCAATAATTGCAGCCCATGCAGCACCACTTGCAATAGAAAAACCAAACTTCACATCTTCATGAGCGGTTGATATGGATTCGTGAGTGTGCGCTTGAATACCTGGAGTAATGCGCAGCAATACACGCTGAACCTTTCCAGCTTCCTTCGCAGCTGCTGCCACGCGCTCTATTTCATAGAGTGAATCAATCACAATTGTTTCGACTCCAACAGATACTGCTTTTTCAATTTCAGCAATAGATTTATTGTTTCCATGTACTTCAATTTTCGCTGGATCGATACCACCGGCAAGTGCAACAGCCATTTCTCCGCCAGTACTCACATCGATTCCGATACCAATTTCCTTAATCCAGCGAACGAGTTCGGTGCAAATAAATGCCTTGGATGCGTAATAAACAGTGCCGGCATGTGGCCCAAATGAATCTTTAAGGGCTTTATCCCAAGCACGTGCACGTTCACGGAAATCTGCTTCATCAATAAAAAATGTTGGTGTACCAAATTCTTGAGCAAGTTTTGTGGCAGCTAGCCCTGCAAGAGAAAGTTCGGCACCAGTTGTGACAGAAGAAGACCACATGAGTTACATCCTCTCCGGTGCGCCGACGCCTAGAAGATCTAGACCATTCTTAACAACCTGCTTTGTTGCGGTACATAGTAATAAACGAGCGGTGTGTAGCGCAGTCAATTTTTCTTCTCCCATAGGCAATACGCGGCAGTCGTTGTAGAAACCGTGGTACGTACCTGCTAATTCTTCGAGATAACGAGCAATTCGGTGGGGTTCACGAAATTCAGCCGCACTTGCCACAATTCGTGGAAATTCAGCCAACGCGGCAAGTAATTCATTTTCACGATCATGAATTAGCTGAGCCGGGTCAAAATTTTTCAACTCTAATGACGCGCCGAGCTCTTGAGCATTTCGCAGAACAGCAGCGATGCGAGCGTGCGCATATTGCACGTAATAAACTGGATTCTCATTGGTATTTCTCTTTAATACATCGATATCCATGACCATCGGTGTATCTACTGGATAGCGAATTAATGTGTAACGGGCAGCATCTACTCCAACTTTTTCAACAAGTTCTTCAAGAGTAATAATTGTTCCGGCGCGCTTAGAAAGTTTTACCTCTTCGCCGCCTTCCATAATCTTTACAAGCTGGCCAATAAGTACTTCAACGTTGTACTCGGGATCATCTCCAGCGCAGGCAGCAGTAGCCTTTAGGCGACCGATGTAACCGTGGTGATCAGCGCCGAGCATATAAATACAAATATCAAAGCCGCGTTCGCGTTTATTGATGTAATAAGCGGTATCTGAAGCAAAGTAGGTAAGTGATCCATCGCTTTTTGTCATAACGCGATCTTTGTCATCACCATAATCAGTTGTGCGCAGCCACACAGCGCCATCAACATCAAAAACATGTCCCTTAGCTCGAAGCTTTTCCATACCATGTTCTACTGCGCCTTGATCATGCAAAGAGCGTTCGGAGAACCACACATCAAAATGGGTATTGAAGGTTTCTAAAACTCTTTGTTGATCCTTCAACTGCAATGTGTAAGCCGCTTCCCGGAATGCAATGAAACGATCATTGCCCAATAAATCTTTGATTCCAGCGTTTTGCGCAACAACCTCTTGTGCTAAATCTTTTATGTACTCTCCCTGGTATCCATTTTCTGGAACATCATTACCGAGTGCAACCGCTTCAACGGATTGACCAAATAGATCCATCTGATTTCCACGATCGTTTATATAAAATTCGCGAGTTACTTGTGCTCCAGCCGCACTTAACACGCGACCAAGTGCATCACCAACAGCGGCCCATCGCGTGTGACCCAAGTGCAAGGGTCCGGTTGGGTTGGCGCTAATAAATTCGAGGTTGATCTTTACGCCAGCAAGTGCGATACCTTTTCCGTAATCATCACCTGCAGACACAATTGTTTGAACAAGGACCGCTTGGCTGGCACGATTTAAAGTAATGTTTATGAAACCAGGTCCTGCGATATCAACTGTTGAAATATCTGCAACGCCACGTAAATGATCTGCAATTATCTGAGCAACTTCACGAGGATTCATACCGGCAGGTTTTGCCAACTGCAATGCAATCGAGGATGCATAGTCGCCGTGGTCGCGATCTTTTGGACGATCCAATTTAATTGAATCTGGCGCATTGCCACTGAGAGCTCCAGCGGCGATGGCTCGTGTGATCGCAGCCTTAATCGCCTCTTCTAGGATCTCAATCTGTGTGGGCACTGAGCAAGGCTATCGTGCGGGTTTTGGTGAAATTGCCTCTTACCTCTAATCTTGGCACTTGGTTGGAAGCGAAAGCTTCAAACTATGCGGGAGTGGTGAAATGGCAGACACGCAGGTCTTAGGAACCTGTGTCTTCGGACGTGCGGGTTCAAGTCCCGCCTCCCGCACACATCTATAAGTAAGAAGTTACAGTTCATACATGGCAAAGAAATCTGCAGCCAAAATCAAAATGGAAGCCGCTGAAATTAAACGCGCTGCTGCTGCTCGCCGAGAAGAAAAGAAGCAAAAGCCACAAAGCGGTGCAACCAACGGGACGGCAGAGTTAGATCGCTACGAAGCTGTCGACGGTGCTTGGCGCGAAATAGGTTTAGCCGCACCTGCGCGCAGGGCATTAGTAGATGATGGTTTGTTTGAATTAGCAGATCTTCGTAAAGTCTCTCTTGCTGCAATCAAGGAGCTTCCTGGCATGGGGCCAAACGCGGTTCGACTATTGGTCACCGAAATGAAGAAAGCAGATCTAGCCTTTAGAAAATAATAGTTAGTTAGTTACCGCAAATACTGCAATTGCTAAGCCGACAGCGCCAAGAAGAAATTTTACTTCTCGTCGTGCCAAGATCTTTAGTGCAGCTGGAATAAAAGTTGCTCCAATAATTATTGCTCCGGGTGTAAAAATAATCGCACTTCGAGATGCAACATCACTTTCGCCCCATTGGTATCGAAGATTGATTAGGCCACAAGCAAATAAAAGGTAGCCACCCATCCGATAATTATTAATCCAATTTGTATTATCACTTTTACCTGGGGTTGATTTATCCATATGACCAGTCTAGAAAGCAAAACAGGAGTGCCGCTTTCGCGACACTCCTGTTTTTAGGATTCTTAATTAAAAGAGGTCCACTAATCAGTGATTAGTGATCGTCCTTCATTCCTTCTGCCATTGACTTCATGCGAGCGATCTTCAGAATTGTTAGACCGAATACGCACTTAGCTAATATGTCAGCGATTGTGTAACCAACCTGGACATATACGAACTGACTTCCCGCAGCTGCAACATCGCTTGATGGGTTCATTCCTAGGATGTATGAGATTGGGTAAACGCCCCATGTTGCGATCAGTAGAAGACGTAGGCGACCAATTGTTGCCGCTACTCCCTCTGGCTGACGATCAAGTGACTTACCAAGCTCTACGAATAGAACATAAAGGATATATAGGAATGGAAGTGTTGAAAGAACACCAAATAGAATCTGCGTGCTCTTTACATCTGAAATTTCTCCTGGGTACCCAAGAGCGATCATTGCAGCTGATGCTGGAACAAGGCGCATGATGAGTGAGCGTGAAACTTCCTTAGCTAGTGCAAGTACTGCAATAACTTCTACTAGTAGTAGAGGAACAGTCAATAGCCAGTCAACATAGCGGTATGCCTCGTTGAATGAACCCTCAAGGCCTGAAAGGCTTACAGTTGTTTGTGTTGCTCCATCGGCGACTGATGAAGCGTGGCCAAATGAATCAAAAATACGTAGGTAGTGGTAGCCAGCGATGAATGTAACCATCGATGACATTACAAGAGCATTACGGTACTTAGCCAATACACGCTGTTGTGAAACGAG
>CAIJHZ010000099.1 GCA_903820565.1 uncultured Actinomycetes bacterium | reverse complement strand
GTTCCAGGAACAGGTCGCTGGGTTGTTAACGGTAAGACACTAGAAAATTATTTCCCAAACAAGGTTCACCAGCAGTTAGTTTCTGAACCTTTCCGCACAGTTGGTGCTGAAAATCAGTACGACGTCTTTGCACGTATCAATGGTGGTGGAGTTTCAGGTCAAGCTGGCGCACTTCGTTTAGGTGTTGCACGTTCACTCAATCAAATTGATGAAGAAGCAAACCGTCCAGCACTTAAAAAAGCTGGATTCCTTTCACGTGATGCACGTGTTATTGAGCGCAAGAAGTACGGCCTTAAGAAGGCACGTAAGCGTTCACAATACTCAAAGCGTTAATTCACTTTTACAAAAGGAGTTCAATTGGCGCTTTTTGGCACCGATGGAATCCGTGGCTTAGCCAATCGTGATCTCACCGCAGAACTTGCTCTAGATGTTTCTGTTGCTGCCGCGCATATATTGGTAGAAAGCTCATCAAATAAAGATCACAGGCCGACTGCAATTGTTGGACAAGATTCACGTGCATCAGGAGAGTTCCTAGAAGCAGCCGTTGTTGCAGGTTTAACAAGCGCCGGAATCAATGTGTATCGCGTTGGAGTATTACCAACTCCTGCAATTGCCCATTTAGTTGCTGAATCTAAGTGCGATCTCGGCGTGATGATTTCTGCGTCTCACAATGCAATGCCAGATAATGGAATTAAGTTGTTTGCTCGTGGTGGCGGCAAATTAGATGATGCAATTGAAGCTCGAATTGAAGCCCGCATGGGTGAAGATTGGGAGCGACCAACAGGTCGAAATGTAGGCCGCGCAATCAATGATGACACCGCAACTGAGCGATATTTAAAGCATCTACTTGCCTCAGTTCAAACTCCGCTAAAAGGTTTAAAAATTGTTGTTGATTGCGCAAATGGAGCATCGTCACATGTTGCACCCGAGGCTTATCGCCGGGCTGGTGCCGAAGTAATTGCAATATTTAATCAGCCTGATGGTTGGAACATTAATGATGATTGTGGATCAACTCACCTACATCAATTGCGTGATGCAGTCATTAGGGAAGGCGCAGATGTTGGAATTGCACATGACGGAGATGCAGACCGTTGCTTAGCAATTGATGCTGCTGGAAATGAAATCGATGGCGACCACATACTTACAATCTTGGCGCGAGGATTTAAAGCGCGTGGTGTTCTAAAGGGTGACACTGTGGTTGGAACCGTTATGAGCAACCTTGGATTTATGCATGCGATGAAAGATGCTGGCATCACCGTTGTGACGACTCCTGTGGGAGATCGCTACGTATTAGAGAACATGATTGCAAATGATTACTCATTAGGTGGCGAACAATCTGGCCATGTAATCATGCGCGATCTTGCTAATACAGGAGATGGCATTCTCACCGCACTTGCCTTGCTACAAGAAGTAGTTCGCACGGGTAAAACTTTGCAGGAGCTAGCGTCAACAATGGTTCGTTTCCCACAGGTTTTAATCAACGTTAAAGATGTTGCAAAAGATAAGTTGTCGCAATCTGCAGTTATCGCTACTGCCGTAAAGTCAGCCGAAGATCGTTTAGGCGATTCTGGTCGCGTTTTATTGCGAGCATCTGGCACTGAAGCCCTTGTTAGAGTCATGGTTGAAGCCGCCAGTGATAGCCTTGCGCAAGAAGTTGCTCAGCAGCTTGCAGAAGCAGTTAAAAAAGAAATTTCTCTTTAAAAGAGCTGGGAGTAAATAGATATGTGCGGAATTGTGGGTTACACAGGACCACAATCTGCATCAATTCCTCTCATCGAAGGTCTACGTCGTTTGGAATATCGGGGATATGACTCAGCAGGAATTGCATTAGGAACTCCAGGCAAACTTTTTATTGAAAAAAAGGCTGGAAAACTTTCAAACCTTGAAAATGCCTTAGATGCGTCATTGCCAAATGTTCATTCAGGAATAGGCCATACCCGTTGGGCAACACATGGCGGACCAACAGATACCAATGCACATCCACACGTTGATAATGATGAAAAACTTGCCGTTATACATAATGGAATCATTGAGAACTACACCGAACTTCGCGCGCAGCTTGAAGCCAAAGGTCACAAGTTCTCATCTGAAACAGATACAGAATCAGTGGCCCACTTACTGAGCGATCTTCGCAAGGAACACAAAGGCGATTTAACCGCCGCAATGAGAGATGCGGTTAAGGCACTTCGTGGTTCATTTACATTATTAGCAATTCATGCCGATCAGCCGGATGTAGTTGTCGGTGTCCGCCGTAATTCTCCGCTTGTTGTTGGTTTAGGTAATGGCGAAAACTTCATGGCATCTGATGTTGCCGCTTTCATTGAATATACAAAGAAGGCAATCGAATTAGGTCAAGATGAGATTGTCACCATGACGCCCACCTCTGTTTCAATTATTGATCTTGATGGAAAGCCAGTGACACCAAAAGGATATGAAATATCATGGGATGCCAGTGCCGCACAAAAGGGTGGATTTGCCCACTTCATGCTGAAGGAAATCTTTGAGCAACCAAAGGCTGTTGCAGATACTTTAATTGGCCGACTAAGTGATAACAATCAGATTCTTCTAGATGAATTACACATGAGCAGCGATGAAATTAGATCATTAAAAAAGATCACTGTTATCGCATGTGGAACCGCTTATCACGCAGGCATGGTTGCGAAATATGCAATTGAAAAGTGGGCAAAGATTCCGGTAGAGGTAGAAATTGCTAGTGAGTTTAGATATCGAGATCCTATTATTGATCCAAGCACATTAATTATTGCGATTTCACAATCTGGCGAAACCATGGATACATTAATGGCTGTTCGCCATGCAAAAGCGGCGGGCGGCCGCGTATTGGCGATCTGCAATACCAACAGCTCAACGATTCCTCGCGAATCAGATGCGGTTTTGTACACACACGCAGGCCCTGAAATCGCGGTTGCATCAACTAAGGCATTGCTGACTCAAATTATTGCGGTTTATTTGATTGGGCTTCACCTTGCCCAAGTCAATGGTTCTCTGAAAGATGCAGAAGTACGCGATCTCTACAAAGAGCTACTTGAACTGCCAGGAAAGATTGAACAGATCCTAGAAACAGTCGAACCACTTCGTGAGCTAACCAGAACATTTGCTGATAACAACACTGTTTTATTCTTGGGAAGAAATATTGGATATCCAGTTGCACTTGAAGGTGCTTTAAAATTAAAAGAACTTGCCTACATTCATGCCGAAGGTTTTGCTGGGGGAGAACTTAAACATGGACCGATTGCACTTATTGATCAAGGAACTCCTGTGATCGCAATCTTGCCAGCAGGCCATGAGCATGCTTTAGATGAAAAAATGCTCAGCAATATTCAAGAGGTTAAAGCCCGCGGAGCCCGCGTCATTGTTATTGCTGAAGAAGGTGCGCATGTCGAGGGTGCAGAACATGTAATCCGAATTCCAGTAGCGCCAGCTGTATTTCAGCCGGTACTAGCAACTGTTCCGCTTCAAGTGTTTGCTTACGAAATGGCTGTCGTACGTGGCAATGATGTTGATCAACCTCGAAATCTGGCTAAATCTGTAACGGTTGAATAATGAAGGATTTGACACAAAATCGCCGTCGGCAAATGGATCGCGCCTTACGCTGGTCAGTCTTATTATTTGCAGGTTTTTTATTTGTAACTCAGCAAGTTTATAGTTACGGACCATTGGTTACTTATGACAAGAAAATTAATAGTCAACCGAAACCTCAATTTGAAGGACTAGCAGGATTTATTCTGCGTCGCTTAGATGACTTAGGTCTTCGTTGGCTGACTGCAACTATCTTGTTACTTGCGGCTGCATTTATTGCATACAAATTCAAAACATGGCGTCCGCTTAATCTTGCTCTACTTTCTCTGATCTCTCTTAACGTAGTAGTCGGGTCAGTAAAAATCTTGTTAGGCCGTACCAAGCCTCGAGATGGTTTCGATTTAATGCATGCAGGTGGAATGTCATACCCAAGCGGACATGCGTCCAACGCTGTTTTGTCATGGGGAGTTTTAGCCTATTTAATCTATCGATATGCAAAGGTTGATAGATATCAGGGCAGATTGGCTAGCGCTGGAGTCATTTTAATTAGCCTGACTATTTGTACCGTTTCATTGATTCGGCATACGCATTGGTTTAGCGATCTATTAGGTGGCCTCTTTATTGGAAGTGCTTTGTTAGTAACTGTTATTGCGTTAGATCGATATGTTCCTTCCAAAAGCCAGTTGCACTAGACTGCTGCAATGATTGATGGGATCGGAATTGATGTCGTAGACATCGATCGGTTTAAGGCATCCCTCGAACGCACACCTGGATTATCAGAAAAATTATTCACAGCAGCAGAGCGCACCAAACCAATCGCATCACTTGCTGCACGATTTGCCGCTAAAGAAGCTCTTGCAAAAGCCCTCAATGCGGGCAAAGGGTTGTCATGGCATGAAGCAGAGGTAGTTAATTTAGAAAGTGGCAAGCCTGCCTTTTTGTTTAGAGGTGTGATTGCTGATCTTGTTGATGGCGCAGAAGTACACCTTTCTCTTTCGCATGATGCTGGAATTGCCTCGGCCATGGTGATTGTGGAGCGCACATGAATCGCGCAGAAGCACGAATTGATACAGCACACCTTGCCTTCAATATTGCGCAATTAAAGTCGGCCAGCAAGACCGCTTTAATGGCTGTAGTCAAAGCCGATGCCTATGGTCACGGATTGCTAGGTGTTGGACTTTCTGCAGAAAAAGCAGGAGCTGATTGGCTTGGCGTTGCTCTTCTTGAAGAAGCGATCACCCTTCGAACTCACGGAGTACGGATCCCAATTTTGGCATGGTTGGTGTCACCAGGTGCGGATTTTAAATCAGCGGTTGACCATGACATTGATGTTGCTGTTTCTTCCATTGCAGCATTTAAAGAGATTTGTGCACTTCCGGGCAAGCCCCGTATTCATATTGAATTAGATACCGGAATGACGCGTGGTGGATTTTTAGATGAGTGGGAAGAGTTTTTATTGCAGGATTTTTCTACCGTCGATGTTGTTGGAGTCTTTTCGCACTTTGCCAGAGCTGATGAACCTGGCGAAAAACAAAATGAGGAACAGCTGATTCGCTTTTATCAGATGGTTGCAGATCTTGCGAAGATCGGGATCAACCCACCGATCAAACATCTTTCAAATTCAGCAGCAACACTGAAGAACCAATCAGCCCATTTTGAATTAGTGCGGACCGGTATTTCTCTGTATGGGCTGTCTCCAGATGTTTCAACACTTGGTAATAGCAATCAGCTTTCATTGAAACCCGTAATGCAGCTTCGAGCAAAGTTGCATTTGGTAAAGACTGTTCCCGCGGGCGCTGCCGTTGGTTATGGCGCAACCGCTCACACAACTAAGGAAACCAAACTAGGTGTGGTTGCGATGGGATATGCCGATGGAATTCCACGCATTGCAAAAGATGTCGGTGTCTTTCTAGATGGGAAGAGAGCTCCAGTAATCGGGCGAATATCAATGGATCAATTTGTAGTTGATTTGGGCATTGATTCGACCGCAGTTTCTGGGGACTGGGTGATTGTTTTCGGTGATGGATCAAGGGGTGAGTACACCGCCGATGACTGGGGTGCTGCATCGTTATCGATTAATTATGAAATTGTCACACGAATTGGGCCTCGAGTGCCTAGAATCTACGCACCTCATGTCTACTAAAATTGCAGCACTACACGTCGAGAGAGTTAATGTCTCTTTTGGCGGTCTGCGGGCTTTACACGATGTCTATTTAGAAGTTGGTAAGAATGAAGTAGTTGGATTAATTGGCCCCAATGGCGCCGGTAAAACAACTTTGTTTAACGCACTGTGTGGATTAGTAACTCCAGATTCAGGAGATTTTCAGCTCAACGGCATTAAACGTGAATTTCCGAAACCTTATGAACTTGTTGACTTAGGAATCGCGCGAACGTTGCAAGGTGTTGGTTTATTTGGAGATTTAACTGTTTTAGAAAATGTCATGATTGGTGCTCAGCATCTCGCAGAGACTGGTTTGATATCAGCAGCTTTTGGAAGAAATAGAAAAGATGAAGACCGGATCCGAGATAAGGCTCGTGTTGCTTTAGAACGCGTCTATGCGGGTGGAATTGCACATCGACGAGCAGACACTTTGTCCTATCCAGATACAAAGCGTGTTGCGATTGCACGCTCCCTTGTCAGTGAACCAACAATTTTGATGCTTGATGAACCTGCTGGTGGATTGGGATCACAAGACATCGAGTGGATGAACTCACTCATAAAGAACTTGAGTGCTGATATGTCGGTATTGCTTGTGGAGCATCACATGGATGTTGTGATGTCAGTATGTAGCAAATTGTATGTGCTTAATTTTGGTGAAGTAATTGCAAGTGGCGATGCTGAAACCGTGCGTCGCGATCCAGCTGTTATGGCTGCATATTTAGGCACAGGTGATAACAATGTCGCTTAATGTCTCGAACTTAACGGTGCACCATGGCGCCATTTGTGCGGTCAATCAAGTGTCAATTGCTGTTCCGACCGGAACACTTGCTGCAATTATTGGTTCTAATGGTGCTGGCAAAACAACACTTCTTCGCGCATTATCAGGTCTCAATAAGCCAACGTCAGGTGTTGTTAACTGGATGGGCGAAAGAATAACTGGCGAAAAACCTGAAAAACTAGTTCGAATGGGCATTTCTCATGTCTCTGAAGGAAAATCGGTAATACCTGAATTAACTGTTAAAGAAAATCTAGAGCTCGGTGCTATTTGGCGTAAAGATGGCAAAGAAATGAAAGAGTCTTTGGAACAGGTAGTAAGTATTTTCCCGCGACTAGGTGAGCGCATTTCTCAAAGATCTGACACATTGTCAGGTGGAGAGCGTCAGATGCTGGCAATTGGCCGAGCGATTATGTCAAAACCAAAACTTCTTTTATTGGATGAACCATCACTTGGGTTGGCTCCTTTAGTTGTTGAACAGATTTTTCAAACAATCAGAGATTTAACGACACAAATGAGGCTCACAGTATTGCTCGTTGAACAAAATGCAATGGGAGCCCTAAAAATCGCAGACCTCGGGATTGTCTTGAATTTAGGAAAAGTAGTTGCCGTGAATCACGCGCAAGCGTTGATCGAAGACCCTGCAGTCCGCGCTGCATACTTGGGATACTAAAAATGCAACTACTAAATACTTTGTTAATTGGAATAACGGCAGGTTCGATTTATTCCCTAATGGCTATTGCGTTTGTCTTGGTATGGCGAAGTACACGTGTAGTTAATTTCGCTCAAGCAGGAATGGCGCTTCTATCTACCTACTTTGGCTATGAAGCAGTTTCTCGATTTGGATCTTTTTGGATTGCACTCCCAGTTGCGATGATTGGTGGTGCGTTGTTTGCAGCACTAGTAGAGCTCGTTTTGATGCGATTGTTAGTCAAACATGCATCTTCAGGTCCTATCGCTGGCGTTGCTCCAATCATTGCAACACTTGGTTTATTAGGAGTTATTAAGTCAGCTATAACAATAATTTGGGGTGGGCAAGATCAACGTATCGTTGCTCCAATCTCTAATAATGGATTTACGGTAAATGGCTCAACATTAGTTTTCTCGCCTTTGAAACTTTTCATCCTTGTTGTTGTAGTCATTTTGTTGATTATTCTTTCGATCCTTTTCCAAAAAACTAACCTGGGCTTAGCGCTGCGAGCATCTGCGCATGCACCTGAAATCGCACGACTATCAGGTATCAAAGTTGATGCTGTTCGTACCCTTGGTTGGGCATTGGCAGGAGCGGCAGGAGCTGTAGCCGGACTATTCCAAACAGTTAATGGCAATGGAAATTTGTCACCAGATTCGAGTGAATTCTCCTTACTACTAGTTTCTGGGTTTATTGCAGCGGTTATTGGTGGATTAGATAGCCTGCTTGGAGCGGTACTTGGTGGTCTGTTCTTAGGAATAGCAATTTCCTTTGTGTTGATGTACGTGAGTAGCGGACTCTTTTTCATTGCTCCATTTGTTATTTTGCTTCTAGTTCTGTTTATTCGCCCGCAAGGAATTATTGGTGTAAAGGTGGGGCGTCGTGCGTAAGAGTAGAAAACAAAGTACACATGTACCACTCTTTATTCTTGGTGGGGTCATCCTTTTTATTCTTAGTAACTTCATAGAGGAGCTTCGTGTTCTCCAAGGAACAACGATTGCGGTCTATGTAATTGCAATATCTTCCATTATTTTGTTAACTGGTTATTCAGGTCAAGTTTCATTGGGTCACGGAGCGTTGATGGCGGTCGGTGCTTACGCAGCAGCACTGCTTCGTTTTGAATTTAATTGTCCAGTCGTCGTATGTTTTATTGCCGCAGTCTTAGTGGCTGCAGTTGGTGGCCTGCTATTAGGCCTCGCAGCAGCACGACTATCTGGGCCGTATTTAGCAGGAACAACTTTGGCACTTGCAATCGGTCTTCCATCACTTGCAAATCAATTTTCATTTTTGGGTGGAGAACAAGGTTTAGAATTTAGAGTCGGGCCTCCTGATATTCAAGCTGATGCTGCAGTAGAACCACTAACCTATTTAGGTAAAGTACTTTTAATTTTGAGTAAGTTGCGAACAACCCTTGCAACAGGTGCATGGCCTGATGCATCACCTGTCGATACTTATAAGTGGTGGTTCTGGATAGCAGCACTTGCTGCATTGATTTCTATCTGGTGCGTTAGAAATATTTTGAATTCATCCTATGGTCGTTCATGGAGAGCTGGCAGAGGTAACGAGGTTGCCGCTCAGTTGGCAGGGATCAATACAGCCCGATCTAAGGTCCTAGCCTTCACAATCAGTGCCGGCATTGCCGGATTGGCCGGCGCGCTGCTTGCCATGACCATTGGCACCGTTTCCCCGAGCGCATTCCCGCTTGCGCTCTCATTTTCCCTGCTGACAGGCGCGGTTCTCGCTGGCATAACTACCCTCGGAGGCGTCATTATTGGTGCAGTGGTTTTGGTAGCCATCCCAGAAATCGCCGATGTGGTTGCTCACCGCCTTGGTGCCTCTGAGAGCGTTACTACAAATCTGCCAGGTTTGATTGTTAGTGGGTTGTTGATTGTGACAGTTCTGTTTGTTCCAAACGGTCCTGTTGAACAACACCGCGCTCGCAAAGCACGACATGAAGCAGCACATAACAGTACAAAGAAGTAAAAGCAGTAAAAGTAGTACAGCAGTAACCCTCGTAATAACCCTCGATGGAAGGAAACACATGAAAGCACTACAACGCCGTACGTTGCTAACAGCAACAGCGGTACTGGCCACGGTTGGTTTAGCTGTATCAGCTATTCCTGCTCAAGCGGCTGAAGTTGGTGTCACTGCTACCGGAATCAAACTCGGTATGACATTGCCAATGACAGGTACAGCATCACTTGGTTACAACAAGATTCCAGGTGCAGCAAAGGCATACTTCGATTACCTCAATGCAAATGGTGGAATCAATGGCCGCAAGGTAACTCTTGTTGTTAAAGATGACCGATATGTTCCAACTGAAGCGGTTGCAAAGACCAACGAACTTATCCTTAAGGATAAGGTCATGGCCCTTCTTGCACCTCTTGGAACTGCAAATGTAAAGGCAGTTGCAACATCAGTTAATCCAGCTCGTCGTGGTGTTCCGGTTCTATTCGTGAACACAGGATTTAGTGGATTTGCAGATGCAAAGAAGTACCCAACTACCTACGCCGTTTTGCCTTCATACATTATGGAAGCAAAGATCATGGGTCAGTACATTAAAGAAAACTTTGCCGGTAAGAAGATTGGTCTTCTATACCAGGATGATGATTTCGGTTCAGATGCTCTCGCAGGATTTAAAACAGCTGGAGTTAACTTCGCTGTAAAGGTCCCATATGCATCAGGATCACAAGGAGCAGCAGCTGCTGCAGGTTGGATTACAAAGTTTAAGGCTGCAGAAGCCGATGTTGTAATTCTATTTGGTGTCTCTAGCGCAACATCTGCAATGCTAGGTACAGCTGCACAATTGGGCTACAAGCCACAATGGATGCTTGGTTCAGTTGGCGGAGACGCAACAACAATTAAGCTAACAGGTGTTCCAGCAGGCGTTCTTTACAACGCAATTGGATTCTCACCGGTTCCAGCGACAACAGATATGACTGATGAGTACGTAAAGTTCTTCTCAGATATCTATGCAAAGGCAGTACCTGGATCAGCATTTGATCTCAACGTATTGCTTGGAATGAACACAGCATTTATGGCTGCGCAGGCTCTTAAGGCTGCAGGCCCAAATCCAACACGCAAGTCTTGATGGAAGCAATTGATAGCAAGGGTGCAACATTTGCAAACTCTGCATTGGTTCCAGCTGGATACTCAAAGACAAGCCACGTTGGACTAACCGGCTATTGGGTTGGAAAGTACGCACCAACTGGTGATCTTGCTCCAATCGGCGGTACATATGTTACTTATACAACTGATTCAGGATCTGGTGCTGTTGTTAAGTCAACATACAAGCGTCCTGCAATGCCAGCGAAGGGATTACCTAACTAATGAAAAAAGTAAGATTACTTTCGCTTCTTTCAGTTACAGCACTTGTAACAACAGTTCTAATCACCGCACCATCTGTTGCTAATGCAGCACCTGCGTGTGATGGTAAGAGCCCAATTCAGTCTTGTGTTGGTGTTACATCAGATGGCGCACCATATGCAATGCAGGTTCCAGCTAACTTCAACGGAACAGTTGCTTTGTACTCACACGGATACCGTTACAACATCGACATTCCTGTTGGAATTCCTCTAATTGGTGGTTACAAAGTCACCAATACTCCAGAGCCAGTTCCGGGTGGAAATGCTGACGTTGCTAAGTACTTCTTTAGCCAAGGCATTGCAATTGTTGGTTCAGGTTTTGCTCGTCAAGGGTGGAATCCAGATTCAGCAATCGCGACAAATGTCGAGCTAATTGACACATTCAAGAAGCAGTTCCCAACAACAACAAAAGTTATTGCCTGGGGATCATCACTTGGTGGAGTTATCACACAGGGTCTTGCTGAAAAGCACCCTGGACTAGTTTCTGCTGTTGCACCAATGTGTATGGCAGACAATGTTGCACCTGAATTAACAATGGCTGGCGATTTCCTCTGGGGAATCAAGGTTCTCTTTGATCCAACTATTAAGGCTGGAAATTACTCAGCTGGAGCAGCTGGAAATGCAGAGGCCTATGCAGACCTAGTTAAGGTGTTCACAGTTATGGGCAAGCTACAAGCTGGCCTATCAAGTGGCGCATGGCCAGATACTTCATCTGCAACAGGCAAGTCATTGCAAGCAGCTGGTGTCCCATCACGTAGCGCATTGTTGCTGCTTGGTTTAATGTCAGGTCTGCCAACTCAATCTGCACACTTTGACTCAATTTCAGGCCCAGATGGTGCCTTGAAGTTGACCTTCCCATTAGCAGTTAGCCCAGCGCTAGCAGTTCTTGAGAACGGTACAAATGCTGCAGCACTTGCAATCCTTGCAACACAGGATGTTGAGCTTCAAGCAGGCGGAGCAATCTTTGATAACACAAAGACTGATTACGCAGCACGTGTTGATACAGAGCGAGTAATTTTCAATGCTGCTCTTTCTGGCAATACAGTAATTGATGCACTTCTTGGAGCATTGTCAACAGCTAACCCAGGTGCGCCTCGCGCAGTTGGTAACCCTGCTGCAATTGCAAAGATGAAGGCTCTTCACACCAACACAGGAAAGATTAATGTTCCTACGATTCTTATGGTTGGCGTTGCAGATCCAATTACTCCTGCAGGTGCCTCACAACGCGTAGTTGACCTATATGTTGAGCAGTACGCAGCTGATAAGGCTGCTGCAATCAAGGCATACCAGACAACTCGTACCTACAAGACACCACAAAAGAATCTATTGATGCTTTGGAATACAACTCCAGCAAACTACACAAAGTTTGATGCAGCTGGATCTCCAATTACATCAACTCCAGCCGCGCAGGGCACAAACCACTGTAACTTCACATCAGCACAATTAGTGTTAGTTGCGAAGACATTGGTGGCTGCTGCTAGCACTGGAAAACTTCCAACAGGCGGAGCGTTGAATACAGCGGTACGTAAAGCTGGCAACCTCTCAATGGATAAGGGAATCTCTATCCCTTACCTAAAGTCATACGGCGATAATCTATAAATCGCTCTCAGTAAGTCGAGGGTAGTAAAAAGCAGGGCCAGGTTATCCTGGCCCTGCTTTTACTTTATCCTTAGTAAGTGATCCCAATTGCTACCGCTGAAGAGATGCTTAATCTCGGAGTAAAACTGTCGGGATATCTTCGAGCTGGCGATCTTGTACTTGTAAACGGCCCACTCGGTGCAGGTAAAACAGTCTTAGCTCAAGGTGTTGGTGTGGGCCTAGGAATTACAGGCATCACTTCACCTACATTTGTTATTTCACGGGTCCACAAAGCTAGAGTGCCATTTATTCACGTCGATGCGTATCGCTTGATTGATTCAGAAAACCCCAATCTTTACCTTGATGATTTAGACCTAGATATTGCAGGTTCCATCACATTGATCGAATGGGGCGGTGCAGAATCTGCACGGTTGAGTGATGATCGATTAGAGATCACAATTGATCGTGACGATGAAGTTAGAAAAGTGGAGATCAAGCCTGTCGGGAATCGCTGGGTGGGGTTTTCAATATGAGTAAAGTTCTAGCGATCGATACTTCCACTTCGCGAACATCTGTTGCCATCATTGATGGTGATAGCGTTGTATTTATTGGTTACAAAGATGGCGCAACAGCTCATGGCCCATCTCTACCTGCATTGGTGCAAGAGGCACTAGCAGTTAGCGATGTCGATGAAGTTGTAGTTGGTATGGGCCCTGGACCATTTACGGGATTAAGAGTTGGAATTGCATTTGCACAAAGTTTTGCATTGGCTCGCGAAATCCCAGTTCGTGGAGTGTGTTCACTAGATGCAATCGCTGCCCAGATTAGCGAGAGAGATTTTATTATTACCGTTGATGCTCGACGCAAAGAAGTTTACTGGGCTAGATACACAGATGGCATGCGCGTTGGCGAACCTGCAGTAAATTTCCCCACAGATGTCTCAGGTGCCTTAATCCATGCAGATCTATTTCCTGACATGCAAGCACTAGTTAATTTGCCAGGAAACATCACAGAGCCAATATATTTGCGCAGGCCAGATGCGGTTGCAACGGCGGATCGGTTATGACTATCTACCGCGAAGCCAACGCCTTTGATCTTCCGGTTTTTGCTTCCCTTGATAAAGAACTTTTCCCTTACTCGCCATGGTCTGCAACCCAATACAAAGAAGAGTTTTCAACTCCAACCCGCCACTTTGTTGTTGCCGTAGATGAAGAGCAAAACATCCTTGGCTATGCAGGAGTGTTTGCACCAGGGGCGGTAGAGGCTGACATTTTGACTGTGGGGGTTGTGCCTGAGCATCGCGGAAAAGGCATTGCAAAAGCGCTTATGTCGTTGATTACGGATTGGGCCACTGCTCAAGGATCAACAGCGATGATGCTTGAAGTAAAAGTTGATAACGCAGCAGCTATTGGGCTCTATCAATCATTGGGGTACTCCACACTTAATGTTCGTAAAGATTATTTTGGTGCTGGTCTTGATGCGCAAGTCATGCGATTGGAGCTTTCATGAGTGAGCCAATTGTCATAGGAATTGAAACATCGTGTGATGAAACAGCTGTGGGAATAGTCCGTGGCCGTACTTTGCTTGCCAATGTCATTGCATCTAGCGTGGAAGAACATGCACGTTTTGGGGGAGTCGTCCCGGAAATTGCTAGTCGTGCCCATCTAGAAGCCATGATTCCGACATTGCATCAGGCGCTGAAGGATTCTAAGTTATCTCTAAAGGATATTGATGCAGTTGCTGTCACTGGAGGACCCGGATTAGTTGGTGCACTATTAGTTGGCGTCGGATCAGCAGCAGGCCTTGCACTTGGTTTAAACAAACCAATTTATGCCGTTAATCATTTAGCTGCCCACGTTTCTGTCGATTCCTTAACCCATATCAATCCACTTGAACCAACAATTGCGTTACTTGTTAGTGGTGGGCATTCATCTCTTTTACAAGTAGATGACATCACTGGATCAATTACAAAACTTGGCGAAACTATGGATGATGCAGCAGGTGAAGCATTCGACAAAATTGCTCGAGTCATGAAGTTGGGATTTCCGGGTGGTCCTGCCATTGATAAGTTGGCACAGGATGGAAGTGCAACTGCAATTGAATTTCCACGTGGACTAACAACTTCCAATGATTGGCTAACACGGCCATTTGATTTTTCATTCTCAGGTTTAAAAACAGCCGTTGCTAGATATTTAGAGGCAACGCCTGAATATGCACGAGCCGATGTTGCAGCTTCATTCCAAGAAGCGATCGTTGATGTGCTGCTCTTAAAGGCAGTTGCCGCATGTAAGAAGACTGGTATTGATTCACTTGTAATTGCCGGTGGGGTAGCGGCAAATTCACGACTTCGAGCCGTTGCCCAGCAACGGTGCGATAAGGCGGGGATTCAGCTGCGAATCCCAAGCCCAGGTCTCTGCACCGATAACGGGGCCATGGTCGCCGCCCTAGGCTCGCTTATGGTTTCAGCCGGCCGCACACCCAGCCCAGTGGCCTTTGACGCTGATTCCAGCCTGTCTGTCACGACCGTTTCCCTATAAAACTCGATTTGCTGCAGGGGAATGGCACGCCTAGAGTTTGCGTTAGCACTCACGACCCGAGTCTGCTAATTCGGGGCGCACGAGGAATCAACACGTTATAAAAACTAGAAGGAGTCAACCCAATGGCAATTAAGCCACTAGAAGATCGCATCGTTATCAAGACAAATGAGGCTGAAACAACAACAGCATCAGGTCTTGTTATTCCAGATACAGCAAAAGAGAAGCCACAGGAAGGCACTGTTATCGCAGTAGGCCCAGGTCGCTTTGATGATGGCGTGCGCGTTCCAATGGATGTCAAAGTTGGCGATGTAGTTCTTTACAGCAAGTACGGCGGAACTGAAATCAAGCACGGTGGAGAAGATCTACTTGTTCTTTCAGCTCGCGACATTCTCGCTGTAATCGAGAAGTAAATGGGAAAGAGTCTTCAATTTGATGAGCAAGCACGCCGTGCCATGGAGCGCGGTGTCAACATTCTTGCTGACACAGTAAAGGTAACTCTGGGACCTAAGGGTCGCAATGTGGTTATCGGTAAATCTTTTGGCGCACCAATTATCACAAATGATGGTGTAACAATTGCCAAGGAAATCGAGCTATCAGATCCTGCTGAAAATATGGGTGCTCAGTTAGTGAAAGAAGTTGCGACAAAGACAAATGATGTCGCAGGCGACGGAACTACAACAGCAACTGTGCTAGCTCAAGCAATGGTTAAAGAAGGACTTCGTAACCTTGCAGCTGGCGCGCAGCCAATGGATATTAAGATCGGTATCGAAGCGGCCGTAGCAGCGGTTTCAGAAAAATTGCGCTCGCAGGCAACTCCAGTTAATGGAAAGCCACAGATTGCAGATGTTGCAACAATTTCTGCACAGGATCGCGCAATTGGCGAACTAATTGCTGAAGCAATGGACCGTGTTGGTAAAGATGGAGTAATCACAGTTGAAGAAGCATCAACAACTGGACTTGATCTTGAATTCACCGAAGGAATGCAGTTCGACAAGGGCTACATTTCCCCATACTTCGTAACAAATCAGGATCGCATGGAAGCAATTCTTGAAGATGCTTACGTATTGATTTCTGGAAACAAGATTTCAGCGCTGTCAGATCTTCTGCCATTGCTAGAAAAGGTTGCGCAGGCTTCAAAGCCGCTCTTAATCATCGCTGAAGACATCGAGGGTGAAGCGCTTTCAACACTAGTTGTTAACCGTATGCGTGGAGTTTTTGCTTCAGCTGCTGTTAAGGCACCTGGCTTTGGAGATCGCCGCAAGGCAACTCTGCAGGACATCGCGATTCTTACAGGTGGACAGGTAATTTCTTCAGAACTTGGAATGAAACTTGAAAGCGTAACCCTTGAAGATCTAGGCAAGGCTCGTCGCATCGTTGTTACCAAGGATGCGACAACCATCGTTGATGGCGGTGGCGATAAGGCTGCTGTGGCTGCTCGTGTTTCTGAACTTCGCAAGGAGATCGAAAACACTGATTCTTCATGGGACAAGGAAAAGTTACAGGAGCGTCTGGCAAAGCTTGCAGGTGGCGTTTGCGTAATCAAAGTTGGCGCACATACTGAAGTCGAACTTAATGAAAAGAAGCACCGTCTTGAGGATGCAATTTCTGCAACTCGCGCCGCTGTTGAAGAAGGAATCGTTGTTGGTGGAGGTGCTGCACTAGTGCATGCTGCTGATGCCCTAGAAGGCGATCTTGGATTCACAGGCGATAAGGCTGTCGGAGTTCGTTTAGTTCGCAAAGCATGCGATGAACCACTTCGTTGGATCGCAGAAAATGCAGGACTTGAAGGCTATGTAGTAGTTGCAAAGGTTCGCGCAATGAAGCACAACGAAGGTTTCAACGCTGCAACAGATGTCTACGGCGATCTTGCTGCAGATGGTGTTATCGATCCAGTAAAGGTAACTCGTTCGGCACTTGCTAACGCCGCATCAATTGCTGCAATGTTTATAACAACCGAAGCTGTTGTCTACGAGAAACCAGCTGAACAAGCGGCATCTGATGCTGCAGGTGGTCACGGACATTCACATGGCCCAGGTGGACACTCTCACTAATTAAAAAGAAAAAAGCCCCGCGGATTTTATCTGCGGGGCTTTTTCTATTCTTCTTAGGAGGAAGAAAATTACGAGGCGTGCGAAATATCTGGCTTAATATCTTTTCCGATGATGGCAAGGCGATCATCCTCAGATAAGCCTCCCCAAATTCCATATGGCTCTTGCACTGCAAGAGCGTGCGCACGGCATGCGGCGATTACAGGACATGATGCGCAAATAGCTTTTGCAGTATTTTCACGATTGCGTCGCCGAGGTCCGCGTTCCCCATCTGGATGGAAAAACATCTCGGAAGGAAGATCGCGGCACACACCCTGGTACTGCCATTCCCATTCATCGGCAACGGGACGGGGTAAACGTGAAGTTTCAGCCATGTCCTGACTGTACAACCGCGCCATAGGTTGTTCAAGTGTCAACGCTCCAAAAGTTGTTCAAAGGGCGTTTTCAGGTGGTGAGTTGGGCCACTTCACGCCACGATTGAGCCATGGATGAGGAGCTTTTAACTGTAGCGGCGGTTGCTCGCCGCATAGGTGTGGCACCTGCGACTCTTCGAACCTGGGATCGTCGATATGGGCTGGGCCCCTCGGCCCATGAAGCTGGCGAACATCGACGCTATCACCCAAGTGATTTAGCAAAACTGATTCTGATGCGCCGTTTGATCACAAGTGGAGTTGCACCGTGTGATGCTGCAATTAAGGCCAAGGCCCATAAGGGGTTGTTATCAGTTGAGGATTTAGTCGAAGATTTTGAGGTACGTGAAGAAGTTGTTAATTCACTATATCGAGCAGCTAAATCATTGGACAAGGGTTTTATTGAAACGGTACTTCGCAAAGATATTGTAGACAGCGGTGTCATTGCATCGTGGACTGAAGTCATTGTCCCGCTTTTGTTTTTAGTCGGAGATGAGTGGGCGGCAACTGGTGCTGGTATTGAAGTAGAGCACATGCTTTCAGAGATGATTAAGAGATTGCTCCGTGAAGGTGTTTCAGATATTAAAGAACCTGTAAATTCTCACCCAGTTTTACTTGCCTCGGTCGGAGAAGAGCTCCATTGTTTGGCATTACATGCACTAGCTGCGGCCTTAGCTGAAAAAGGAATTGAAACATTTTTCTTAGGAGCCAGAACTCCTCTTGAAGCGATTTCTGGAATGGTTAATCGCACCGCACCACCAGCTGTATTTTTATGGGCCCAGCTTGAACAGAATTCTGACCCGAAATTTTTCAACGAGCTCCCGGCAGTGCGTCCAGCCCCTCGAGTCATCGTGGGCGGACCAGGGTGGGATCGTGAAACATGTGCAGATGTTGTGGTTGCGCAGGATTTAACCCATGCCTGTAATGAAATTGAGCGTGCAGTAGGGCTCTAAAGCCCCGATAGACTTTGCCCTTCGACGGACACAAAGGGGGCGATGTGAGCGATACAGATAAGGTCGCAATGCTTGGCCTGACCTATGACGATGTCCTTTTGCTTCCAGATGCATCTGATGTAGTGCCTTCAGAAGTCAGCACTGTTACTCAATTAACGCGCAATATTTCAATTGCTGTCCCGCTTGTATCTTCAGCGATGGACACAGTAACTGAATCTGAATTGGCTATTGCAATGGCCAAAGCTGGTGGAATCGGAATCATTCACCGCAACTTGCCAATTGATGCTCAAGTAACTCACGTTAAATTAGTAAAAAACGTTGGACTTGTAGGCGCCGCCGTGGGAGTTGGCGATGATGGATTCGCCCGCGCGCAAGCATTGATCGAAGCCGGTGTCGATGTCGTAGTTGTTGACACTGCGCATGGTCACCACCGTGCAGTACTTGATGCAATTGCTCGCATTAAAAAGTTTTCTCCGACTACTGAAGTTATCGGCGGCAATGTTGCAACTCGTGCAGGTGCGCAAGCGCTGATTAATGCCGGCGCAGATGCGGTGAAAGTTGGAGTTGGCCCTGGATCAATTTGCACTACCCGTGTTGTTGCAGGTGTTGGCGTTCCACAGATAACTGCAATTCTTGAAGCATCTAAGGCCTGCAACAAAGCAGGCATTCCATTAATTGCAGATGGTGGCCTGCAATATTCAGGTGACATTGTTAAAGCCTTAGTTGCTGGTGCAAACTCAGTAATGCTTGGATCACTACTAGCAGGATGCGAAGAAGCACCTGGTGAATTAATTGAAATCAACGGGATTAAATACAAGGCCTACCGCGGCATGGGTTCATTGGGTGCGATGCAATCACGCGGAGAACAAAAGTCATATTCCAAAGATCGTTACATGCAGGACGACGTTTTATCTGAAGACAAGCTCGTTCCTGAAGGTATCGAAGGCAAAGTTCCATTTCGCGGAAAGGTTTCAGAAGTTGTTCATCAATTAGTTGGTGGTCTTCGTTCAGGAATGGGTTATGCAGGAGCTCCTGACATTGAAACTTTGCGTCGCGAAGGTCGATTAATTCAGATTACAGCGGCCGGGTTACAGGAAAGCCACCCACATGATGTGGCCCATGTTGCTGATGCTCCTAATTATCAGAAGAAGGGTCACTAATGAATAACATCGAAATTGCACCTGGAAAACGTGCCAGAACAGCATATTCATTTGATGACATTGCAATTGTCCCAAGCCGTCGTACGCGCGATCCTGAAAATGTTTCCACAGCGTGGCAAATCGATGCCTACAAATTTGAGCTACCAATGATGGCAGCACCAATGGATTCTGTAGTTTCACCTGAAACAGCTATCGCTATTGGAAAGCTTGGTGGACTAGGAGTACTAAACCTGGAGGGATTGTGGACGCGGTATGAGGATCCACGCATTCCACTAGGTGAAATTGCGTCGATGCCAGATAAGCATGCAACTAAGCGCATGCAAGAAATTTATAGCGCTCCAATCCGTCCAGAATTAATCAAGGATCGTATTCAGCAAATTCGTGAGTCTGGCGTAACCGTTGCTGCTTCACTATCACCCGCTCGCACAGCAGAGTTCCACAAGGCAGTTATTGCAGCTGGCGTAGATATATTTGTAATTCGTGGCACAACTGTTTCTGCCGAACATGTTGCCCCTGAAGGCGAAGCGCTTAACCTTAAGAAGTTTATTTACGAATTAGATGTTCCCGTCATTGTCGGTGGAGTTGCAACATCAACAGCTGCATTGCACTTAATGCGTGCCGGTGCTGCAGGTGTATTGGTCGGATTTGGTGGCGGTGCTACACACACAACGCGTAAAGTTTTAGGTGTCGAAGTGCCCATGGCATCAGCAGTTGCTGAAGTTGCATCTGCTCGTCGTGAATATCTTGATGAATCAGGTGGACGTTATGTTCATGTGATTGCTGATGGCGCAGTTGGCCGAAGTGGTGACATCGCAAAAGCGATTGCTTGTGGTGCTGACGCAGTAATGATGGGTTCACCACTTGCAAAGGCAATCGAAGCACCTGGACTTGGCTGGCACTGGGGATCTGAAGCTCATCACCCAGTTTTACCTCGTGGCGAACGTGTCAATGTTGGAACTGTTGGAACTCTTGAAGAGATCTTGCTCGGACCATCACATACTTCAGATGGATCGATGAATTTATTCGGTGCACTTCGTCGCGCAATGGCAACGTGTGGTTATTCAGATGTGAAAGAGTTCCAGCGCGTAGAGGTTCTTATTCATCGTGGCTGAATCGCACGGAGTCCTAGTTGTTGATTTTGGTGCTCAGTACGCCCAATTAATTGCACGTCGGGTTCGCGAAGCTAATGTTTTCTCTGAAATCGTTCCATCATCAATAACTGCCTCTGAAGTTACAGCCAAAAATCCAAGTGCAATTATTTTGTCTGGTGGGCCTTCCAGTGTGTACACAGAAAATGCACCTGCGATTGACGCGGCAATATTTTCACTAGGGATTCCGGTCTTTGGAATTTGTTACGGCTTTCAAGCGATGGCAGCTGCCCTTGGCGGTGTTGTTAGCCAGACTGGTAAATCAGAGTTTGGTCGCACAGAAACAACTGTTCAACCAGGTTCGAAGATTTTTACGGGATTGCCAGCCCAGCAAAAAGTTTGGATGTCACATGGCGATGCTGTTACGACAGCTCCTGCAGGATTTTCTGTGTGTGCAGTTACCGAAGATACGCCGATTGCAGCTTTTGAAGATGCAACTGGAAAGTTAGCTGGCGTTCAGTTTCATCCAGAGGTTTTGCACAGCGAGCATGGTCAAGCAATTTTGCGCAATTGGCTCATCAATATTGCAAAGTGCGATGCAACATGGACAACGGCAAATATTGCAGAAACAGAGATAGCAAAAGCACGAGAAATTATTGGAAGCAAGAGAGTTATTTGCGGACTTTCAGGTGGTGTTGATTCAGCCGTCGCTGCAGCAATTATCCAAAAGGCAGTTGGTAATCAACTGACATGTGTGTTTGTCGATCATGGTTTATTGCGCAAAGGTGAAGCAGAACAAGTAGAGCGTGACTTTGTTGCATCTACCGGCGTGCAGCTTGTCGTGATTGATGCGAAAACTCAATTCCTAGATGCTCTCAAAGATGTGACAGACCCTGAAGAAAAGCGAAAGATAATTGGCCGTGAATTTATTAGATCCTTTGAAGCAGCAGCACGAGATATCGCAGCTGGGGGAGAAGTTGAGTTCTTAGTTCAAGGAACCTTGTATCCAGATGTCGTTGAATCAGGTGGCGGAACCGGAACAGCAAACATAAAGTCGCATCACAATGTTGGAGGGTTACCAGATGATTTGCAGTTCACTTTGGTTGAACCACTTCGTACATTGTTTAAAGATGAAGTTCGTCAAGTTGGATTAGAGCTTGGCCTGCCAGAAGAGATTGTGTGGCGTCAACCTTTTCCTGGACCTGGGCTTGGTATTCGAATTATCGGTTCGGTGACACAAGAGCGTTTAGATCTATTGCGTGAAGCAGATGCAATAGCTCGCGCAGAATTGAAATTAGCTGGACTTGATCGTGAGATTTGGCAGTGCCCAGTTGTTTTGCTTGCAGATGTACGAAGTGTTGGAGTGCAAGGCGATGGGCGCACCTATGGTCACCCAATCGTCCTGCGTCCAGTCTCATCTGAAGATGCCATGACCGCCGATTGGTCCCGTGTTCCCTATGAAATTCTTGAGAAAATCTCTACCCGCATAACAAACGAGGTCCGCGAGGTTAATCGCGTGGTCTTAGATGTAACAAGCAAGCCGCCTGGCACCATTGAATGGGAATAAATTAAGGGTTTTCACAGGATTTAGAATTATCATTTACACATGTCAAAGGGAGCCACCGTGAAGCGCACACTTATTGCAATTCTGGCAATAAACGTAGTGCTTGGGCCAACTGCATTTGCTGAAGCAAAGGGTAAGGCACAGAATGTTATAGCTCTCAAATGTGCACCAACAAAAGCAACGGGACACTCTCCAAAAGATGTTGCACCTGCTCAAAAACTTCCAAAGAAATTAGTTCGCACATTTACCTTCGAAACAAATTGCGGAAACATTGTTGTCACAACTGTTGGAGCAAAGGCGCCAATTACGATTACTCAGTTAGCAACTTTGGCTAAGGGTGGATACTTCAATAACTCTTTATGTCATCGTTTAACTACTCAAGGGCTTTATGTTTTGCAGTGTGGGGATCCAACAGCTACCGGTGGTGGTGGGCCACGGTTCACATATGGCGATGAAAACTTACCTGTCGCAACTATTAATAATTATCCAGCCGGAACAGTTGCAATGGCTAATTCAGGTCCAGGAACAAATGGAAGCCAATTCTTCTTAGTCTTTGCAGACACAACTCTTGGAGCTAACTACACAATCTGGGGCACGATCACGCAAGGTTTAGATATTGTGAAAGCAATTGCAAGTGCAGGGGTAAAAGGTGGTGGTGCCGATGGCACGCCTAACCAAACAATTGCAATTACACGCGTGACTGTTTCTAACTAGATCTAATTTTCCTGGCTTTAATTAGTATTTACAATTTTAAAAGCTTCAGCAATACGACCTTCAGGTAGCCCGCCAATTCCCGCGTTGCGTTGACCCCATTCACGAACCATATTTTCTAGCTCTTTGTTATGTGCAGTTTGTGATGCATGTGCGTGCAACGCTGCCATCTTCAAATCAAAGGTATCTGTGATATCCACCCAGTGATCAGGTTGTCCAAATCCAGATACCCAAATTTCCTTAACGCGCCATGGTTGTAGACCTTCGTTTTCAAGCAAGTCAGTAAAGGCAAATGGATTTCGAGAATCAGGATAAACAGCCTGAATTGTGGCTTCTCCTGCAGCTAAATGATCAGGATGACTAGCTCCGATGCGCTCCCAATTGCGTTCTGGGCTTTGGCACACAATGCGATCTGGCTTCGAAATTCGAATCTGTCGGACAATATCTTTACGCAACTCAATTGTTGGCATCAAGTGTCCATCAACATAATTCAAGAAAGTTATATCGGAAACACCAATGGCTGCACCGGCTGCACGTTGTTCGCGCTGACGAATTGCTGGCATCTCTTCTTTTGTGAAACCAGACTCTTCGCCGCCTTGATCGCCATTGGTACAGAAAACATAGGCAATTTCAATTCCCTTTTTCACCCATTGGGCGATTGTTCCTGATGCCCCAAAATCTGAATCGTCGGGGTGGGCGTTGATGACCAAGACGCGCTTGATCTCGCTATCTGCAATCGGTTCCATGCATGAAGCCTAATAGACTCTCCCTCATGACTGAAATCGATCCATTACTTGAGGGACTCAATCCTCAGCAATCGGAGGCGGTTACACATGCAGGTGGTCCATTATTAGTTGTAGCAGGGGCGGGATCTGGAAAAACTCGAGTGCTAACTCGCCGTATCGCTTATTTGATGTCTAGGCGACAAGTGGCCCCATATCAAATTTTGGCAATTACCTTTACGAACAAAGCAGCGGGCGAAATGAAGGAACGTGTTGCCGATTTAGTTGGACCAATCGCTAAATCCATGTGGGTCTCCACATTTCACTCTGCATGTGTTCGTATTTTGCGCCAAGAAGCTACACGTCTTGGGTACAGCAATTCATTTAGTATTTATGATTCTGCCGATTCACAACGGCTAATCACTATTGTTGCCAAAGAATTGAATCTGGATCCAAAACGTTACCCCGCACGCCAATTTCAATCCATGATTTCAAATGCAAAAAATGAATTACTAGGGCCTCAGGATTACTTAAATGCAGCAAGCAATCAGTTTGAGCAGGTTGTTGCCGATGTTTATGCGGTGTATCAGCAGCGTTTAATCAGAGCAAATGCCATGGATTTTGATGATTTGATTTTAAAGACAGTAGAAGTCCTGCAACGTTACCCCGAAGCTAAGGCTCGTTTTAGATCACGCTTTCGCCATGTTTTAGTTGATGAGTATCAAGATACAAACCATGCGCAGTACATCTTGGTAAAAGAGCTGGTTGGTAGCGAACTCGAAGGTCAGTCTCCCGCTGAGCTCTGCGTGGTCGGTGATGCCGACCAATCAATTTATGGCTTCCGTGGCGCGACAATTCGGAATATTTTGCAGTTCGAGCTTGATTATCCAAATGCTCGCACAGTATTGCTTGAACAAAATTATCGTTCCACTCAAAATATTCTAAACGCTGCCAATGCCGTTATTACTAAAAATGAAAGTCGCAAAGAGAAGAACCTTTGGTCAGATGCTGGATCTGGTTCATTGCTTACAGGTTATGTCGCCGAGAGCGAACATGATGAAGCTAACTTCATTGCAGATGAAATTAGATCATTACAGCGTGAAGGTGTTTCGACCCCAGGGGATACGGCAATTTTCTATCGAACAAATGCGCAGTCTCGTGTATTTGAAGAAGTATTCATGCGAAACGCTTTGCCATACAAAGTTGTTGGAGGCCTGCGATTTTACGAGCGCCGCGAAGTAAAAGACCTTCTTGCTTACCTTCGCGTTCTTGCAAATTTAGAAGATGAAATTTCGCTTCGCCGAATCATCAATGTGCCAAAGCGAGGTATTGGTGACACTTCTTTGGACTATGTAGATGAGTTTGCCAGAAACAACAATATTTCTTTTTGGCAAGGCTTATTGCGGGTTAGCGAGAATAGCTCTGTCCCATCTCGAGCTGCACAAGCAATCAATGAATTTACATCGATGGTTAGTGCATTAGCAGTGTTAGTAGAGGCAAAAACAAAGCCTTCGGTAATAGTTGAAGCAGCGCTCGAACAATCAGGGTTACTAAAAGAGTTAGCAGATAGCACTGATCCTCAAGATGAAGTTCGAGTTGAAAACTTAAAGGAACTAGTTGCAGTTTCTATGGAGTATGAAGAGCGCCCATTTGAAGATCTCGGTGAAGATGAAGAGATTTCACTAGCCGGATTCCTAGAAAAGGTTTCATTGGTTGCAGATGCTGATGAAATTCCGGAAGGCGAAGACCACGGGGGAGTTGTCACAATGATGACTCTTCACACTGCAAAAGGCCTTGAGTTTCCAACCGTATTTCTTACAGGAATGGAAGATGGTATTTTCCCTCATTCACGAACTCTTGGTGAAAAAGATGAGATTGAAGAAGAACGTCGTCTCGCATACGTTGGCTTAACACGCGCGCGTCAACGGCTTTATATTTCACGTGCTGAATATCGTTCAACATGGGGAGCACCAAATTACAATCCACCATCACGTTTTCTTGATGAAATTCCAGAAGATGTAATTGAATGGCGTAATCAAGGGCGTTCATCATCGCCATCACTTGTCACACGCACTCGTACTGCTACGACACCGCCACCACGTGCCACCGGCAAGAAAAGTGTTGCGATGGAGCTTGCAGTTGGTGAGCGTGTGTCACATGACACATTCGGATTAGGCACTGTTGTGGCGGTTGCAGGGGCTGGCGACAAAGCCGAAGCCACAATTAATTTTGGCCAATACGGTGAGAAGCGATTACTGCTGCGTTATGCACCCGTTGAGAAACTATAGGATTACCCCGTATATAGCCGGCCAATAGATTGTGAGCCCCAGTGGATCTCTTTGAATACCAAGCCCGAGATATTTTTGAAAAACATGGCGTACCTGTTTTAGCTGCTGCAATTGCAACGACAGCTGATGAAGCGGAAAAAGCAGCGCTGGCCATTGGTGGCAAGGTAGTTGTAAAGGCTCAGGTCAAAGTTGGTGGCCGTGGAAAAGCAGGCGGCGTAAAGCTTGCAGAAAATCCTACGGATGCACGCGAAAAAGCAGGTGCAATTCTTGGAATGGATATCAAGGGTCACACCGTACGAACAGTGATGATTGCAGCGGCAGCTCCAATCGAGGCCGAGTATTACTTATCAATTTTGCTAGACCGATCCAACCGAACATTCTTAGTGATGGCATCTGTATCAGGCGGAATGGATATCGAAGAGGTTGCACATACTGCACCTGAAAAGCTTGCCAAGATTCCGGTATCTGCAGTAGATGGAATCACCTTAGCCAAAGCGCAAGAGATTGTTGCAGCAGCAGCTTTTCCTACAGATGTTGCAGATCAGGTTGCACAGGTATTGCTTAAGTTGTGGGATGTATTCCAAGGCGAAGATGCAACTCTTGTAGAAGTGAATCCACTAGTAAAGACACATGATGGAAAGATTATTGCTCTCGATGGAAAAGTAACTCTTGATGACAATGCTGATTTCCGTCAGCCAGATCATCAATCACTTGTTGACCAAGAGGCAGAAAATCCGCTAGAGGCTGCAGCAAAAGACAAAGGACTTAACTACGTCAAGCTCGATGGACAGGTTGGAATCATCGGTAACGGTGCAGGACTTGTAATGAGCACACTTGATGTTGTCGCCTACGCTGGTGAAAAGCATGGCGGAGTACGCCCTGCTAACTTCTTAGACATTGGCGGCGGAGCATCCGCGCAGATCATGGCCGATGGTCTTTCAATTATTTTGGGTGATGCCGATGTAAAGAGTGTTTTCGTCAATGTGTTTGGTGGGATCACAGCCTGCGACGCCGTTGCAAACGGAATCGTTCAGGCCCTTGAATTACTTGGTCCAAAAGCGACTAAGCCGATTGTTGTACGCCTCGATGGAAACAATGTTGTTGAAGGTCGGGCTATTTTGGCAAAGGCCGCGCACCCGTTAGTTGAGCAGGCAGACACGATGGATGGAGCAGCAAATCGCGCTGCAGAATTGGCGGCGAAGTAATGTCTATCTTTATTAACGATGCAAGTACAGTAATTGTTCAGGGAATGACAGGTTCTGAAGGAACCAAGCACACCCGACGAATGTTGGCTTCAGGTACAAAAATTGTGGGTGGAGTTACACCAGGTAAGGGCGGACAGGTCGTCGATATTGATGGCTACCAGCTTCCAGTATTCAACACAGTTACCGAGGCAATGTCTGCTACGGGAGCAAATGTTTCCGTTGTATTTGTTCCGCCTAAGTTTGCAAAAGCTGCTGTTATCGATGCGATTGATGCAGCGATGCCATTAGTTGTTGTGATCACCGAAGGAATTCCAGTTCATGACTCAGCAAGTTTTTATGCATATTCGCAGACAAAGGGAACGACACAGATTATTGGCCCTAACTGCCCAGGATTAATAAGTCCTGGAAAATCAAATGTTGGAATCATTCCTGCAGATATCACCGGTGCCGGTCCGATTGGATTAGTCTCAAAATCAGGAACTCTTACCTATCAAATGATGTACGAGTTACGTGACATTGGATTTAGTACCGCAGTAGGAATTGGTGGAGATCCAGTAATTGGAACTACTCACATCGATTGCTTGCGCGCATTCCAAGATGATCCAGAGACAAAAGCGATCGTAATGATTGGTGAAATTGGCGGAGATGCAGAAGAACGCGCTGCAGCATTTATTGCAGAGTATGTAACAAAGCCAGTTGTTGGTTACGTTGCAGGATTCACCGCACCAGAAGGTAAGACCATGGGTCACGCAGGTGCAATTGTTTCTGGATCTTCAGGAACTGCACAAGGTAAGAAAGATGCATTGGAAGCAGCTGGCGTAAAAGTTGGTCAAACACCTAGTGAAACCGCGCGTTTGTTACGCGCAATTCTGGGTCGATAACAATGATGACGCGGGTACTTGGTGCAGTAGTGCCTCAAGTCCTGCGTAGTGTTGCGTGGCTTTTACTTCCAACATCGTTTATCTCACTTCTTGCATGGGCGACAGCGGGTAGTGCAACAGGAAATACCGGAGATCCTTTGCGCGCGGCGTTATGGATCTGGATCGGCGCACATCAGATTCCCTTTTCATTAGCTTTACCACCCTCTGGTTTGGCTGGCTATCTTTCCTACCTTCCCCTTGGCGCACTTATTTTTCCGGTTCTTGCAATCCGAAATGGGCTAGCACGCACAATTGAACGTTTAGATAATGACTCATCATTAGTTGGTCCCGCTCGAGCACTCTTTGCGATCACTTATACCCTGTTTGCTGTACTTGCTTCACTATTTTCAAAAACCGAATCAATTAAACCGGTCTGGTATTTCGCAATTATTTATGTACTACCTTTTACACTTTTGGTCGGAGCAACTGTTGGACGCAAAGCAGCATTGGGCCAAGGTTTTCTATTTGGTTCTCGAATAATTGCGCTATTACTAGGTGCAGCATCAATAATTCTTGGCATCTGCTTACTTCTAAATATCTCAATGGTTAAGAATCTATCTACTGTTTTGCAGCCGGGCATTTTTGGTGGTTTGCTCTTACTGCTCCTCAATATTTTGTATCTGCCCAATGCAATCGTTGCCACCCTTGCTTATTTTTCAGGTGTCGGTTTTGCCGTCGGGTCAGGCACGCTGGTATCTCCGCTTTCATATCGATTAAACAAGATGCCAGCAATGCCGTTATTGGGTGCAATACCCGAAGGAAAATCAACCATTGCATTGATCGGCATCACCTTCATAATCTTTGCAGGTGCACTTCTTGCCAGCTGGACAGTTGCACTTAACCTCAAGGTTTTACAGCAAAGTTTGATCGTCGCAATTGCAATCGCCGCATTTGTCGGCTATTCAGGAAGTGGGGCATTAATTACGGATGCAATGTCTGCTGTTGGTGTTTCACCCTGGAAGTTCACGTTAGCAATAGCTGCAGAACTAGTGGTGGGGGCTGCTTTAGCCCTATACCTGCCTCGATTGATTAAGCGCAGATGAGAAAGCGTGTAGTAATTCTTGCTTCTGGTACAGGCTCATTAACGCAAGCAATCCTTGATGCAACAGAGCTTGATATTCAAATCGTTGCAGTCGTCTCTGATTCAGCAGATGCTCAAGTGTTGGAACGTGCCAAGAAAGCCGATATCAATACATCGGTTATACAGTTGAAGAGTGACCGTGCGGCATGGGATCGTCAATTATTTGATCAAGTTGATCAGTACCAACCTGATTTAGTTATTAGCGCTGGATTTATGAAAATCTTATCTGCAGAATTTGTCACTACTTTTCCAACAATCAATAGTCACCCGGCGCTACTTCCCGAATTTCCTGGTGCGCATGCGGTTCGTGATGCCTTAGCTGCAGGTGTCACGATCACTGGCACAACTGTTCACTGGGTTGATGCAGGCATAGATACTGGGCCGATCATCACGCAAATGGAGGTCCCGGTGTTGCCCGGCGATGATGAAGCAACACTTCATGAGAGAATTAAGAAAGTAGAGCGTGGTCTCATAGTTGCGACCATCGCCTTGATTACACCGACACTGGAGACTTATTCACGATGAGAAAACCAATTCGCCGTGCACTTGTAAGTGTCTATGACAAAGATCGCCTCATTGAAATTGGTAAGGCATTAAGTTCAGCGGGCGTCGAGATTTTATCAACAGGTTCTACCGCTAAGAATTTGGCTGAGGCTGGTATTGCAGTAACGGAAGTCAGCACATACACAGGCTTTCCTGAAATTATGGGCGGCCGCGTTAAAACATTACATCCACGCGTTCATGGCGGAATATTGGCTGATCAAAATAATCCAGAACATCTTGCTGCAATCGCCGAATTAGACATTGCGCCATTTGATTTAGTAATAATCAATTTGTATCCATTTGCAGCAACCATTGCATCTGGCGCTAATTTTGAAGAGTGCATCGAACAGATTGATATCGGTGGACCATCGATGCTTCGAGGAGCGGCGAAAAACCATGGCTCGGTAGGCGTTATTTGCCAGACATCCCAGTACGACCAACTTCTAACAGCGATTGCAGCAGGCGGATTTACTGAGGTAGAACGACGCCAACTAGCACTTGAAGTTTTCCGTACTACCGCTGAATACGATCTAACAATCGCTACCTGGCTTGGACAAGCTACAGATAAGGAACTCCCAGAATGGTTTGGCAGAATCTGGCATCGTGAAGATTCCCTTCGTTATGGTGAGAATCCACATCAAGTTGCTGCTATTTACTCAGGTGGTCCAGCTGGCATTGTTAGCGCACAGCAATTACATGGCAAGGAAATGTCATTTAATAATTACACAGATGCTGAAGCGGCATGGCGAGCGGTTTTAGATCATCGCGATCCTGCCGTTGCAATCATGAAGCACGCAAATCCATGTGGTATTGCAGTATGTGAACTTGGGGTTGCAGTTGCTTATCAACATGCACATGAGTGTGATCCAGTTTCTGCATTCGGTGGGGTAGTCGCAGCTAATCGAACAGTTGATCTTGCAATGGCGCAACCACTATCAAAGATCTTTACCGAAGTTTTAATTGCACCTGGTTACGATGCAGATGCCCTCGAACTTCTTATGAAGAAGCCATCGATTCGAATTCTCAAGTGCGATCTCACATCAATTAATTCACTGGAGATTCGTCCAGTTTCTGGGGGAGTTCTTGTGCAGGCAACAGATTTAATTGATGCAGATGGAGATTCGCCGGCGAATTGGAAACAGGTAAGCGGTGATCCAGTTGATGTTCAAGTTATGAAAGATCTAGAGTTTGCTTGGCGTAGTGTTCGTTCGGTTAAGAGCAACGCAATTTTGTTGGCAAAGGGCACAGCTTCTGTTGGTATTGGGATGGGTCAAGTAAATCGCGTTGATTCTGCTCGCCTTGCTGTTTCTCGAGCAGGTGACCGTGTCAAAGGATCTGTTGCCGCAAGTGATGCGTTTTTCCCCTTTGCTGATGGGCTACAAATTCTCATCGACGCTGGAATCACGGCAGTTGTTCAACCAGGTGGAAGTGTGCGTGATGAAGAGGTTATTGCAGCTGCAAAGGCGGCTGGAATTGCGATGTTCTTCACCGGCACTCGACATTTTTCACACGCATAAATAGATAGGCTTAAACCATGAGCGCACAGATTTTGGATGGCAAGGCACTTGCATCCGCCATCAAAGCTGAACTCGCGACCCGTGTAGCAGCACTTAAGGTGAATGGAATAACTCCAGGCCTTGGAACTGTTTTGGTAGGAAATGATCCTGGTTCCCTTTCGTATGTCGGTGGAAAGCATCGTGATTGCAAAGAAGTTGGAATTAATTCGATCCGAGTTGACTTGCCAGAAAGTGCAACTGAAAAAGATGTTTTGGCTGCAATTTCAGATTTGAATTCAGCGAAGGAATGCACCGGATATATCGTGCAACTGCCATTACCACAAGGAATAAATACCCAAAGGGTTTTAGAAGCAATTGATCCCGATAAGGATGCAGATGGATTGCACCCTCTCAATCTTGGTCGCTTAGTTGCAGGGTATGACGCACCATTGCCGTGCACACCCCGTGCAATTGTTGCCTTACTTGATCATTACAAAATCACAACTAATGGCGCAGAAGTAACAGTCATTGGTCGGGGCTTAACTGTTGGTCGTCCATTGGGGCTATTACTTTCACGCAAACAAGAAAATGCAACCGTCACACTGACACATACAGGTACCAAAGACTTGTTAAGGCATACCCAGAATGCTGACATTGTTGTCGCGGCAATTGGGCAATCGCATTTCTTAAAGGCAGAAATGATCAAAGAAGGCGCAGTAATAATTGATGTTGGTATTTCGCGAACTCCAGAAGGATTAGATGGAGATGTATGCCCCTCAGTTTTTGGAAAAGCTTCATGGGTATCTCCAATGCCAGGTGGTGTCGGACCTATGACTCGCGCAATGCTGCTAACTAATGTGGTTGATGCATGCAGCTAAATGAGCGCCTGCTTTCTATTGTTAGTTACGCCGCAGTCTTGGTTGGGGTGATTCTTGGAGCCAACGGCATAGTGCGAGGTGGGTCACTTTTTATCGCAGCAGGAACCTTGGGGATTGCACTGAAATCTCGTAAATTCCGCAGCATTGAGTTTTATTTACCTGTTGTTATCGCGCTAGCCCTTTTTGCGCTGGCAATTGCACTTCCTCGTGGACGATAGAGTTCACCTATTCACATATACGCATGAATGGAGTCACTATGGGTGGCAAAGTCACAGTAGTTGGTGCAGGCTTTTACGGTTCAACGACAGCTCTTCGTTTAGCTGAATATGATGTTTTCGACACCGTTGTTCTAACAGATATCGTCGAAGGTAAGCCAGAAGGTTTGGCTTTAGACATGAACCAATCTCGCTCAATTGAAGGTTTTGAAACAAAAATTATTGGCGCAACAACGACTGCCGAAGGTGCTGGCTATGAAGCTACAGCTAATTCAGATGTAGTTGTGATCACCGCAGGACTACCTCGTAAACCTGGCATGAGCCGTATGGATTTGATCGGTGTTAATGCAGGCATCGTTCGCGGTGTTGCGGAAAACATTGCAAAGCATTCACCAGATGCAGTGATCATCGTGGTTTCAAATCCACTTGATGAAATGACCGCTCTTGCACAGATCGCAACAGGCTTTCCAAAAAATCGTGTAATGGGTCAAGCAGGAATGCTAGACACGGCGCGCTTCACAAACTTTGTTGCTGAAAAACTTGGCGTAAAAGTTGGATCAGTTAAGACACTAACACTTGGTTCACACGGCGACACTATGGTTCCGGTTCCAAGTCGTTGCACAGTTGACGGCAAGCCTCTCAGTGATCTTCTTTCACATGAAGAAATTGCTGATCTAGTTGATCGAACACGCAATGGTGGCGCCGAAGTTGTTGCACTTCTAAAAACAGGTTCTGCGTATTACGCACCATCTGCAGCTGCTGCCCGAATGGCGAAGGCTGTGATCGAAGATTCAGGCGCGGTAATGCCTGTATGTGCTTGGGTTGATGGCGAGTACGGAATTTCTGGTGTGTATCTTGGCGTTGAAGCCGAGATCGGTCGCACCGGTATCAAGAAGGTTGTAGAAAGCGCATTGACTGATTCAGAAGTTGCAGCCCTTAAAGAGGCAGCTGAAGCGGTTCGTGCAAAACAAGCAGATGTTCAGACACTTTAATTAATTTTGAAAAGATAAATAAGGGGAGACTATGAGCAAGATTAAGGTAACAGGCACAGTCGTTGAGCTAGATGGCGATGAAATGACACGCATTATGTGGCAGTTCATCAAGGATTCATTGATCTTGCCGTACTTAGATGTGAATCTTGAGTATTACGACCTCGGCATGGAACACCGCGATGCAACGGATGATCAGGTAACAATTGATTCAGCACGTGCCATTCAAAAGCACGGTGTTGGAATTAAGTGCGCCACGATTACTCCAGATGAAGCACGTGTTGAAGAGTTCGGACTCAAGAAGATGTGGAAATCTCCTAATGGAACAATCCGCAACATTCTTGGTGGCGTTATTTTCCGCGAGCCAATTATTATCAGCAATGTCCCTCGTTTGGTTCCACATTGGACTAAGCCAATTGTTATTGGCCGTCACGCATTTGGTGATCAATACCGCGCAACAGATTTCAAAGTTCCAGGCCCAGGAAAGCTAACAATCTCATTTGTTCCTGAAGATGGATCCGCGCCAATTAATACTGAGGTTTTCAACTTTGAATCATCAGGTATTGCAATGGCGATGTACAACGTTGATGATTCAATTCGCGACTTTGCACGGGCCTCACTTAATTACGGACTTCTACGTAAATTCCCTGTCTATCTTTCAACTAAGAACACAATCCTTAAGGCATATGACGGTCGCTTCAAGGACATCTTTGAAGATATCTATGTAGCAGAGTTCAAAACTCAATTTGAAGCTGCAGGAATTTGGTATGAGCACCGCTTGATCGATGACATGGTTGCT
>CAIJHZ010000098.1 GCA_903820565.1 uncultured Actinomycetes bacterium | reverse complement strand
ACGCATCATCAATATTCATGTGTCCGAGAGGGGACTTGAACCCCTAATCCCTTGCGGGAACTAACACCTCAAGCTAGCGCGTCTGCCAATTCCGCCACCCGGACTAAGTGTTCGCAAACAATAGCAATTGGGTGCGAGAATAGCGAAATGACCACATCGACACACTCAGAACTTGAACTCGAAGCCATCCGTATTTGCCAAGAGTTAATCAGAATACCTAGCGTTAATTTTGGTGATGGGAAAGGCGATGAAAAAGATGTCGCCGCGCACGTTGTTAAGTTGCTCAATGAAGTTGGAATTGTCACGCAAACTTACGAGGCAGCGCCAGGACGTATTAATGTAATTGCACGTATCAAAGGTTTGAACTCACATCGACCCGGTTTGGTTGTGCACGGGCACTTAGATGTAGTACCCGCAAATGCAGCTGATTGGTCCGTTGATCCATTCTCTGCTGAAATAAAGGATGGATTTATTTGGGGTCGCGGGGCTGTTGATATGAAGAATATGGATGCAATGATCATTGCAACTGTTCGCGATTGGGCCCGAACTGGTTATGTTCCACAACGCGATATTGTTCTGGCGTTTTTTGCGGATGAAGAAGCAGGAAGTATTTTTGGTTCGCATTACATGGTTAAGAATCATCCAGAAGTTTTCGAAGGTTGTACAGAAGCGGTTTCTGAGGTTGGTGGTTTCTCCGTAACCGTCGCAGGTGGAAAGCGTCTATATCTGATCGAAACGGCGGAAAAGGGAATTCATTGGATGCGATTAACGGCTGATGGTCGTGCTGGGCATGGATCGATGATAAATGCAGAGAATGCAGTGACCCGTTTAGCAGAAGCTGTCGCGAAGATTGGTAGATTTGAATGGCCGCAGCGTTATAGCAAGACTGTTAAGGCTTTTTTCAAGCGCATTTCTGAAGAGACAGGTAAGCCGTACAACGAAGACGATCTTCGCCCATTACTCTCTGAAATAGGTTTTGCTTCAAGCATGATCGGTGCCACACTGCAGAACACAGCTAATCCAACGATGTTAGAAGCTGGTTATAAAGCGAACGTAATTCCAGGATCTGCTAGCGCCGTTGTAGATGGTCGATTCATTCCTGGTTTTGAAGATGAACTCAATGAAACTATCAAGTCCTTAGTCGGCGAGCATGTAAGAGTTGAAACAATCACCCGCGATAAGGCATTAGAAGTTCCTTTTGAGGGTGATTTGGTTGAGGCGATGTGTAATGCATTAATCAAAGAGGATTCGGTCGCGATACCAGTTCCCTACGTAATGAGCGGAGGAACAGATAACAAAGCCCTAGCCGATTTAGGAATAATTGGATATGGATTTTCGCCTCTGAAATTGGATGCTGATTTCAACTTCACGGCTATGTTCCATGGAGTTGACGAGCGGGTACCAATAGAGGGTCTTACTTTTGGAACCCGAGTCTTAAAAGAGTTTCTGGAAAACGCTTAAGCGCTAACTTCGTTTAACGCGCTGCGTACGATCTCTGGCAAGGATATTTCTTCACTCTTAAGTACTCCTCTTAATTGGGCGCTAGTTCGCGCACCGATTAGTGATGATGTAACACCAGGTGCATCTCGGACCCATGCAAGAGCAACTTCTAGTGGTGAAAATCCAAGGCCTTCGGCCGCCACTGCGACCGCTTCGACAATGCGCGATGACCGGTTGTCCAAATATGGCTCTATATGTTTTGCAAAGTGTGGAGCCGCACCGCGGGAATCGCTGGGCACTCCTTTGCGATATTTTCCAGTTAGCACACCGCGTGCCAATGGAGCCCAAGCGAGGAAGCCAACACCGCATTCTTGAGCAGCATCGAGTAATTCGAGTTCTACATCGCGGTTAAGTAGCGAGTATTCATTCTGAACTGTTGTTAGCGGCGCCTTCATTGAATTTGATTGTTGTTTCGTAGCTGCGCGGGCCAGTTGCCACGCGGAATAATTACTGATCCCTACATAACGAGCTCGCCCAGTTGTGTAGGCGTAATCCAATGCAGATAACGTGTCATCCAAAGGTGTTGCGTCATCCCACGCATGAATCTGCCAGATATCTACGAAGTCGGTACCTAGCCGCGCGAGAGAGCGATCCAATTCAGAAATTAAGGAATGCCTAGAAGCGTCGATTCTACGAAGTCCATCTGAAAAACCAATTCCGGCTTTTGTAGCAATGATCACTTCGTCCCTTGCAAACAGGCTACCTACTAGACCACCAATTACGCGTTCGCTATCACCATCGCCATATGTCGAAGCGGTGTCGATAAAATTCCCTCCGGCGTCTAGAAAAGCTCGACATTGATCAGCGGCCTCAATTTCATCGGTGTCCCGACCCCAGGTCATGGTTCCTAGCCCCAAACGCGAAAGGGCTAAGCCGCTAGTACCTGCTCTGCGCTTTTCCATAGCCCGACCTTAGCAATAGCAACAGCGAAAAGCTGCGATAGCCTTTGTTTTATGCGATTGGTTTTGATCAGACATGCACATTCGGAAGCCAATGCTGCAGGAATTCTTTCAGGTCGATTGCCCAATGTTCACCTCTCCGAGAAAGGATTGGCGCAATCAGAAGGGCTAGCGGTTCGACTTGGAAATTTTCCGGTAGCAAGTTTGCGAATTAGTCCGATGGAGAGATGTTTCGAAACTATTTCGCCGTGGATTAATTCAATAGTTTTGCCTAAAAATCCTAATTTTGAACCCGTAATTGATCCGGAACTTACGGAGGTTGATTACGGGACGTGGAGCGGAAAGAAGTTAGCAGGTTTGAGCAAGAACAAGCTCTGGAGAACAGTGCAAGAGTCTCCAAGTCGTATGTACTTTCCCAAAGGAGAGGGTATTGCCGAGATGCAGTCACGTGCCATGAAATCGGTACACCAATCTGTTTCAGCGAAAGTAAAGGGGACGGCTGTAATAGTTAGTCATGGCGATGTTATAAAATCAATAGTTGCATCTGCCCTTGGCATGCATCTCGATGAATTTCAAAGGATTATTATCGATCCTGCGTCAATTTCAATCCTAGATTTTTCAACGAGTAAACCTCGAACGCTGCTGCTTAATGATTCCCGATCAGTTGTTACTGAACTACTGGTCACGCCGAAAAGGTCTAGGAACTTACTCGGTGGTGGTTCAGGGAAATGAAGTACGAATTTACTGAACCCGATCGATTTGTCGCAGGAACAGTGGGGGAGCCGGGAGAACGTTCCTTTTTCATTCAGCTTCGTTCAAAATCTAGATTGTTTTCTGTTGCGGTTGAAAAAGCCCAAGTACAAGCGATTTCTACCCGTTTAGAAATCATGGTTGCAGAAGTACGGAAAGCCAATCCCTTACTGATGGTGGAGAAAGGTCAGAGTGATCATGCTCCCTTAGAGTCACCGGTAGATGCGGAGTTCGAGATTGGCGCCATGTCGTTAGCTTGGGATGAAGAGAGCAAACTCATTTGTGTTCAACTTTTTGAACTAGAGGACGATGAAGAAGATTTTGAGGGTGAAGTTGTTGAGATAAACATTTCTCTAAGTATGGCTATTTCCTTCTGCGCTAGATCAAAAGCTGTTGTAAACGCTGGACGATTGCCGTGTCCGTTTTGCGGAATACCAATTGATCCACGCGGTCATTTGTGCCCGAGGGCTAATGGTTACAGACGATAATTTGCTTGTACTAAGCAATGGTGATTTGCAAGTAACTGGTCGTTTAGTCGATGCATCTAACGCGACCTTGTATGCAACATCAACTTTCGAGGATCAATCTATTGTGTGTATCTACAAGCCGATTGCGGGGGAGCGTCCGTTGTGGGATTTCTCCGATGGATGTTTGGCGCATCGAGAGTATGCGGCATATCTCGTTAGCCATCACTTGAGTTTTAATCTTGTTCCTTTGACAATTCTTCGAGACGGTCCATATGGATTCGGAATGGTGCAGCAGTGGATAGATATCGACGAGCATATTGATTTGGCGACATTCTTTTCCTCGGATCATCCACGCTTGCGATCAATGGCTTTATTCGATGCCATCATCAATAACACGGACCGAAAAATTGGACATTTATTGCCTGTAGACACTCAATCTGTTTTTGGTTGTGATCATGGAGTGACATTCCACGCAGAGGACAAGTTGAGAACGGTGTTGTGGCAATGGGCTAACGAACCATTCACCGCACAGGAAATCATTTTACTTCAGAACGCGCTGTTAGAACTGTCCGGAAAACTGGGCGAATTGCTTGCCCCGCTCTTAACAGACATAGAGATTCAAGAAACTCGGCGAAGAGTTTCCGAACTTCTGCATACTGGTTCGTTCCCATTACCTAACCCCAACTGGCCCGCAGTTCCGTGGCCAGCATTTTGATTTCCTAATACAATAGATATATGAAGTCGTGGCATGAAGTAGAGGTTCCAACAATTGACTCCTCTTTCGATTTTCCGGTGTTACAACTGACGAACTCGGCTTCGGGCTCTAAGGAGTTACTTGTATCTAAGCCCCTATATCGAATGTATGTGTGCGGAATAACCCCATACGATGCAACACATCTTGGTCACGCCGCTACCTATCTAACATTTGACCTGATTAATAGGTACTTACGAGCTAGTGGGTCAGAGGTTCGTTACGTCCAGAATATAACTGACATTGATGACCCCTTATTGGAACGTGCGAAGCGTGATGGGGTTGATTGGACTGATTTAGCACATCAACAGATCGATCTTTTTCGAAGCGATATGGTCAACTTACGAGTCATTCCTCCCGCTGATTATATTGGAGCGGTAGATGCAATCCCATTAGTGACGGCAGCAATCCAAGAACTCTCCCGTATAAATAGTATTTACTCCGTCGATGAGGATCTCTACTTTGATGTCCATTCTGATAAACAGTTTGGTAAGCGTTCGCATCTTTCCAGCGATGAAATGCTTCGAATATTTTCAGAGCGTGGGGGAGATCCAAACCGTGTTGGCAAGGCTCACCCTCTTGATTGTTTGGTGTGGATGTCTCAACGACCTAATGAACCAGGTTGGCCTTCACCTTTTGGTATGGGTCGTCCTGGTTGGCATATCGAATGCACTGTGATTGCGATCAAATATCTAGATCCAGATAGTAATGATTCTGCATTGATTGACATTCAGGGCGGTGGATCTGATTTAATTTTTCCACATCATGAAATGTGCGCCGCGCAAGCAGAGGTTATGTCAAGAAAGCCTTTAGCAGCAACATATGTGCACGCCGGAATGATTGGTCTTGACGGCGAGAAAATGAGTAAGAGCAAAGGAAATCTGGTTTTTGTATCTAAGTTGCTTGAAGCTGGCCGCGACCCTATGGCTATTCGCTGGGCGCTCATGAAGAGTCATTACCGAACTGATCGAATGTGGACAGATGAATTATTGGTAGAGGCTGAAGTGGAGATAAATCTATTGCGGTCTTTTCTGTCTGGCTCGCTCGTTGCCCCAACCGCATCGCTAATTCAGACAATTATAGATTCCCTGGCCAATGATTTGGATACACCTGCAGTCGTTCAGGCCGTTCTTACTTGGTCGAGTCAGTCACAATCTGGCGGCGAGCAGACAGATGCAAAGTCCTTACTGACGGCCCTAGACACATTGCTCGGAATTAAACTCTAATTCTCGCTTTGTCGTCGTAGGTATCTTTCGAATTCCTTGGCTATTAGTTCTCCTGAAACATCGGGTAGCTCAGCCGCATCTTTACTTTCTTCTAATGCCTTTACGTAGTCTGCGACATCAGAATCTTCAGCAGCAAGTTCATCAACCGATTTTTCCCATTCATCTGAATCTATTTGTAAAGACCCTAACGGGATCGAGATATCCAAGAAGTCTTCAAGGGAATTAATCAGCGCTAAAGATGCCTTAGGCGATGGCGCATTAGAGGCGTAATGTGGCACCGCGGCCCACAAGGAAATTGCATCGATTCCGCGACGCATGCAACCGTCTTGAATAATTCCCAGAATTCCGGTTGGGCCTTCATACTTTGATACTGAGACACCCAGACGATCAGCGATATTCGGATGAGCACCTGTACCAGTAACCGTAATGGGTCGAGTATGTGGAGAATCTGCGAGTAAAGACCCAAGGGTGACAACAAGGGAAACCTCTAAATCATCGGCTAGATCTAAGAGATCAGATGTGAAGGCTTTCCATCGCATCGACGGTTCAACGCCAGTAACAATTACGATATCGCGTTTCATAAGGGGGACTAGTAAGCCAAAAACTTTAGTACCCGGCCACGTGATACTTCTAATTGATGAATCATCAATTGAAACTTGTGGTCGATTGACTTGAAAATCGTAGAACTCTTCTGCATCAACATCTGCTATTAATTGAGGAACAACATCGTCGTCTTTTTCTCGCCAAGCAGATAACAAGTGCTCCACAGCTCCAGATGCACCTTCGGCAGCATCATTCCAGCCAGTAAAGGCAACGATCATCACTGGGTCACGTAGCAGCGGTATGTTATGAATCTCCACGAATGCAACCTTACGGTAACCTTAGGCAGATGAACACGCCGAATAAAGCTGCTAGCCTGCTTCGGCGTACCCTTTCTGAGCGGGTTGTAGTTGCCGATGGGGCTATGGGCACAATGCTCCAAGCTGCTAACCCCTCCTTGGAAGACTTCGAAAATCATGAGGGTTGTAACGAGATTCTGAACGTAAGCCGCCCTGACATTGTTCGGTCAGTTCACGATGAATATCTTGCTGCAGGTGTTGATGCAATCGAAACAAATACATTTGGTGCGAACTGGTCCAACCTTGCTGATTATGGAATCGAAGATCGAATTTACGAATTGGCATATGCAGGCGGAAAAATTGCTCGCGAAGCGGCCGATGCGTTCTCCACCCCAGATAAGCCACGCTTTGTTTTAGGATCGCTTGGACCTGGCACAAAACTGCCAAGTCTTGGACATACAACTTATGACAACCTTAAGGTTGCTTACTACACCGCTGCTAAGGGCTTAGCAGATTCTGGTTGCGACGCTTTACTCGTTGAAACATCGCAAGATTTGCTACAAGTAAAGGCGGCGGTAAATGGATGTCGGCAAGCTATAAGTGAAGCGACACACGACATAGTTTTGATTGCGCAAGTAACAGTTGAAACCACCGGAACGATGTTGATGGGTTCTGAAATTGGTGCTGCCCTTAACGCACTCGAACCAATGGGCATTGACCTCATTGGTTTGAACTGCGCTACTGGACCTGCTGAAATGTCTGAGCATCTTCGGTATTTAAGCAAGAATGCAAAGATTGCTATCTCTGTCATGCCGAATGCGGGTTTGCCTCAACTCGGCGCTAATGGTGCGACTTACCCTTTACAGCCAGATGAATTAGCTACCGCTCTCGATGGATTTGTTAATGATTATGGAATTTCGTTAGTTGGTGGATGCTGCGGTACAACACCTGCCCATATGTCATCAGTTGTCACGAAAATGAACACAAGAAAGATTTCACAACGGACCCCAGCGCTTGATCCGGGAGCTTCATCGCTTTACCAATACGTCCCCTTTAGACAAGATCAAACATATCTTGCAATCGGAGAGCGGACCAATGCCAACGGTTCACGTGCCTTTCGCGATGCGTTACTAGCCGAAGATTGGGAAAAGTGCGTAGAAATTGCACGTGACCAAATTCGAGATGGTGCACACATGCTGGATTTATCGGTTGATTATGTTGGACGCGATGGCGCAAAAGATATGAGCGAAATAGCGTCACGTTTTGCTACCTCAAGCACCTTACCAATTGTGCTGGACTCAACAGAGCCAGCTGTATTGAAAGCCGGTTTAGAACATCTTGGTGGGCGATGCGTTATTAACTCAGTTAACTATGAAGATGGGGACGGTCCAACTTCTAGATTCGCAAAGATCATGCCGTTGGTCAGGGAGCATGGGGCAAGCGTTGTCGCCTTAACCATTGATGAAGAAGGTCAAGCTCGAGATGCTGAATGGAAACTCCGTATTGCTCGTAGGTTGATTCATGATTTGCATGACAACTGGGGAATGAACATAGGCGATATTTTGATTGATTGTCTTACCTTTCCTATCGCAACGGGTCAAGAAGAAACTCGTAAAGATGGAATTGAAACTATAGATGCGATCAAAAGACTCAAAGCCGAGTTCCCAGAGGTTCAAACAACCCTGGGTGTGAGTAATGTTTCTTTCGGTTTAAATCCCGCAGCACGTGTTGTTCTAAACTCTGTCTTCTTACATGAATGCGTCCAAGCTGGTCTTGATTCTGCAATCGTTCATCCATCAAAGATCACACCCATGGCACGAATAGATGAAAGACAAAAGCAGGTTGCGTTAGATCTTGTTTATGATCGTAGAGTCTTCGATGGAGATGAATGTACCTACGATCCACTTCAGGAGTTCTTACAGTTGTTTGACGGGGTGGAACTTGCGACTAGTAAAAATGCACGAGCTGAAGCACTTGCTGCTCTACCGTTATTTGATCGTTTGCAACGCCGAATAATTGATGGAGAAAAAGTTGGACTCGAAGATGATCTAAAGACGGCTATGGCCGAAGGAACCCCACCTTTGGAGATCATTAACTCTCATTTACTTGAGGGAATGAAGATAGTGGGAGAGCTATTCGGTAAGGGTGAGATGCAACTACCTTTTGTGCTGCAAAGCGCCGAAGTAATGAAGACCGCTGTTGCAATGCTTGAACCATTTATGGAAAAGACTGGTGACGAAGGTCGCGGAACTATGCTCCTAGCAACGGTGCGTGGAGATGTGCACGATATTGGCAAGAACCTCGTCGACATTATTTTGACTAACAATGGTTATCGTGTCGTGAACCTTGGAATCAAACAAACTGTTAATCAGATCATTGATGGAGCGCTAGATAGCAATGCGGATGCGATCGGCATGAGCGGTTTGTTAGTGAAATCAACTGTGATTATGAAGGAAAACTT
>CAIJHZ010000097.1 GCA_903820565.1 uncultured Actinomycetes bacterium | reverse complement strand
GATTGCTGCGGAGCTTGGTAACGATGCAGGTCTTGTTGGCGTAGCAGATCTAGCAAGAATCTAATCTTCGCTAAAACTTATTTCTCAAAGGGATATCGCAACCCAATCTGAGATCGCACGGTGTCTAAAGTGTGCATGATGTCTACAGTGTCTTTCCAGGTTAATATTTCGCTCTGCTGCTTGCCTGAAACAACTAATTGCTTAAATACCTCTGCTTCTTCGCGTAAACCATGGCCGGAGTAGATGCGTGGATAGTGCGTTTCAGAGCCATCAAATAAAGTCACCCGCATACTTGTTGGGCTGTAGAAGACTCGATCTATTTCTAACCAACCATGTGTACCGGCAATGACTGCGCGGCAGGGAGTTTGCTCAATCATCGTGGTGTTTAAAACCGCTTGTGCTCCATCGGCATAATCAAAGATCATAGACGTTTGGGCATCGACACCTTTTTCAGTCAGGACGCCACTTGCAGTAATTTTAATTGGATTACCAAAAATCATATGAGCTAACGAGACAGGATAGATTCCAAGATCCAATAACGCTCCACCAGCAAGCATAGGTTCCACCAGCCGCGGAATATTTTGATCAGCTAAACGTTGTCCATGATCTGCCTGGATAGTAAGAATTTTTCCTAAAACTCCACTTGCAACTATTTCGCGCACCTGTGCGTAATGAGGCAAGAAACGCGACCACATCGCTTCCATGAGTGCAACATTGTTTGTACTTGCTGCATCCACCATGGCCTGTGCTTCTAATGCATTTACAGCAAAAGGCTTTTCACACAACACTGGCTTGCCCGCATTAAGTGCCAGAATCACATTGTTGTGATGTGCAGGATGTGGGGTGGCTACATAGATTGCATCAATGTTTGGATCAACTACAAGTTCTTCATAGCTCCCGTAGGCAGTGCCACCATGTTGTTGTACAAATTCTTGTGCGATGCTTAAAGTTCGTGAACCAACTGCAGCAACTCGATGACCTTCTAGAAGTTGTAGATCATTTGCAAAAGCTCGTGCTATTCCGCCAGGCCCTAATATTCCCCAACTAAAATCACTCAAAGGGCAACTCCGTCATCTTCGTGATAGTCGCGATTTAACCAACGATTAATTGCACGCTTTGCAGAATTGATAAATCCTTTGGGCGATTGCTTTGGGGGATTGGGCTGAATAAATTTTTCTTCATCAATTCGATCCAGATCATCCAAGTAGGTTGTCGGAGCAGATTCATCCAAGGACAAGCCAGAGACGATTGATTCGAATTCAGAGCGGATTAATTCTTCCTCATCGAAATCGTCAGGCTCTTTTTTACCGTTACTCACCCTCAGATAGTGTCATAGTCGGCAATAACCAGTAAATTAACCCCGTGCTCAACAACCTGCCGTACGGAACCCTGCGAGCTTTCCTCACTCCCTTCTTGATGCTTGCTTTCCGTCCCAAAGTTCGGGGACTTCGAAACGTGCCTTCTAAGGGCCCCGTAATTATTGCCTCGAATCATTTATCCTTTAGCGATTCTATTTTCATGCCACTAGTCGTTCCACGCAAGGTTACATTTTTGGCCAAGAGCGAATACTTCACTTCACCTGGGCCAAAAGGATTGTTGAAGAAATTAACATTCATCGCACTCGGTCAGGTGCCTGTCGATCGCTCAGGTGGTCGCCGTAGCGAAGCAGCATTAATCACAGGACTTAAGGTTTTGGCTGACGGAGATTGCATCGGGATTTATCCTGAAGGCACACGCTCACCAGATGGACGTTTGTACAAAGGTCGAACTGGAATTGCACGGCTAGCTATCGAGTCAGGTGCACCAGTGATTCCAGTTGCAATGTCTAATACCGACAAAATTCAGCCGACTGGAAAAGTCATTCCCAATGTTAAGCGAGTGGGTATGAATTTCGGCAAAGCAATGTACTTTGATGGGGACTCAACAGATTTGCAACATTTGCGTGTTGTCACTGATCAGATTATGAATGCGATTCATGAACTATCTGGCCAGGAGTACATCGACATATATGCACCCAAGAAAGCAAAACGTGACGAAATCCAGGAAGAGGATTAATCCAAGGCGTTTCGAGCAAGTAAGTAGTTACATGGTTGGCACTCGGGACCAGCATCAGGTAGTTCACCTTCTAAAACATCGATGAACTCACCAATAACTTTGAGGAAATTTGCTTGATCTCGTTCGACCGGTACATACTTTTGAAAGACTCCAAAACCGTAATTGTCGGTGGATGTTCCGATCGCAGCGGTCAGTTTCCACACTAGTAAACCTATTGATGCAACGGTTTGAGCCTTACCTGCAGCAGGATTTTCAAGGCTAAATGCGTACGCCTCAAGCTGAGGTGAGTAAAACTGCCCACTATCACGCTGACTATCGGATACTTTGCAATCAATTAAACCGATAGTACCGTCCTCATTTGTTGCAACAAGATCATACTTACCTAAAATTCGCCAACGTGTTTCCGCACCATTAACAACTAGCGGCTTACTCTTAACCCACTCGCCCCATTTAGTAACTTTTCCAGCCCTGAGTGATGGATCAATAGTGGGCATGTCAGCGCCTTGAAAATGTTCCTCTTGCAGCGCAGCCATTGTTCCGACAAGTGGAAACTGGCCAGGCAGCGATACCTTGAACCAGTACTTAATCCACAAACACCGTTTGCAGGTAGACAGTCCAAAGGTTAAATCTGAAGGAGAGATATTTTCGCGAGCTGGTTTAGCTGGTTTAATCATGAGGTAATTGTGTACCTAGCCACTGACAATTGCAGCGACCACAACGGATACTCCAAGAATGATCATTATGGTTCCACCCGTTGCGCGAAGTTTCTCTAACCGCTTGGGGTCGGTTGCTAGCCACTGGCGAGCTGTTCCTGCTAACAATCCCCATGAACCATCGGAAATGAAGGCCAGAATCGAAAAGATCGCACCGAGCAGAACGAGCTGTGCAGTGACGTGGCCACGTTCGCGATCAATAAATTGCGGCAGCACCGCTGCATAGAAAACAAGTCCTTTGGGATTTAGTGCACCTACCCAAAATCCATCGCGGATAGAACGGCGCATACGTGGAGCAATATCGCCCTGGTTGGTCATGTCAGCTGCTTGGACTTCTCGATGTCTAATTGCATCGATTCCTAGATATACCAAGTACAGACCTCCACCCCATTGGACGGCGATATATGCGATATCTGAATTTTGCAGAATTGGCCCTAATCCAAAGGCCACGAAGGTGGAGAGAACAAAAGCTCCCGTTACATTGCCGGCGACTGTGAACACCGCTGTCTTGCGGCCCCAGGCAATCGCTCGAGCAATCACAAAGAGCACGCTTGGGCCAGGGGCCAAAATGATGATCATGGCGGCGATGATGTACTCGACTAGCCGTGTGGGAATGATCATGTGGGCAGTTTAACGGCGAGTCTGGGTTGCGCAGGGGAGGCATATGCCAATAGATTACGGCTCGATATATCGAATGGATACATTCGACGGAGCATTAATAAACACACAGAGGAGGGTCAGATGCGCTCACGATCAGAGTCACTTGAATTCGCCCTCCTTGGCCTGCTCTCACAAGCCCCATTGCACGGTTACGAGCTTCGCAAGCGCATCGGCACCATCTTTGGACCGTTTCGCGCATTGTCATTTTCTGTTTTGTACCCGCAACTGCGTCGAATGGTCGAAGCAGGCGTCATTGAAGAGACCGTAGTTGAGGCAACTTCGCGCAGATCTCGCATTGTGTACGCAATTACCGACAAAGGCGCTCGCAGATTTGAAGATTTAACAGAATCAGTAACACCTGAGACTTGGGAGGATGAAGGTTTCGAAATTCGTTTCGCATTCTTTTCACCAACCTCAGCAAATAATCGAGTAAGAATTCTTGAGGGACGCCATCGTCGCCTTAAGGAGAAAGCCGAAATCCTTCGTGGTGAACTCGAGAAGTCACCTGTTGGTATCGACAAATATCTGGAGGAATGGCGACGTCATTCACTGGAGACAGCTGATCGAGAGATTGCTTGGCTGGAAGACATGATCAAAACCGAG
>CAIJHZ010000096.1 GCA_903820565.1 uncultured Actinomycetes bacterium | reverse complement strand
GAATTGCATTCGGAACAGTTGCCGGAAAACGCGGCGACACAACAGTTGAAGTAACAACATATCGCACCGAAAGTTACGATTCTGATTCACGTAAACCAGAAGTCGAGTACGGAACATCGATAGACGGAGATTTATCGCGTCGTGATTTCACAGTTAATTCAATGGCACTTGAGCTAACAGAAGAAGCACCACGTTTTATCGATCCGTTTAATGGCTTACAAGATTTAGCGGCAAAGGTTTTGCGCACACCTGGTAAACCTAGCGATTCATTTAACGACGATCCACTGAGAATGATGCGCGCTGCACGCTTTGCATCACAGTTAGATTTTGATATCGCACCCGAAGTAATTGAATCGATGAAAGATTTATGTCATCGGATTAGTATTATCTCTGCCGAGCGAGTTCGTGATGAGTTTACAAAAATATTAATGTCAAACAACCCGCGCACTGGAATAACAATTTTAGTAGAAACGGGTCTTGCCGACTTAGTTCTTCCGGAAATTCCAAAGCTGCGCCTTGAAGTTGATGAGCATCATCACCATAAAGATGTTTACGAGCACTCAATTACAGTTTTGGAACAAGCGATCGAACATGAAGACCGCTTAAACGGCCCTAACCTAGTAATTCGTCTTGCTGCGTTACTCCACGACATAGGTAAACCAAAAACTCGGGCATTTATCGAGGGCGGCGGAGTTTCTTTTCATCACCACGAAGTTGTTGGCGCCCGCCTTGCCAAGAAGCGATTACAAGCGCTGCGCTTTGATAATGACACAATCGATGCCGTAGAACTGTTAACAACCTTGCACCTTCGTTTTCATGGCTATGGCGAGGGAGAGTGGACTGATTCTGCGGTACGTCGTTATGTGCGAGATGCAGGCGATTTTATTACTCATTTGCATGTTTTAACTCGGGCTGATTGCACTACTCGAAACAAGACTAAAGCCGCGCGCCTTGCCGCTACCTATGATTCATTGGAAGCACGTATTGATGTTTTGATGGAGCAAGAAGAGTTGCTAAAGATTCGCCCTGATTTAGATGGTGCACAAGTTATGCAGTTACTTAACTTAAAACCGTCGCGTGAAGTCGGTCAAGCAATGGATTTCTTATTGGAACTTAGGCTTGAGCAAGGTCCAATTGGTGAGGAAGCAGCAACTAAAGCACTTCTGGAGTGGTGGGCTAAAAAGTAGCGTAAAACTTTGTTGGTCGAAGAATGATGAATGCAATTGACAAGTAAGCAGCTGATACAGCCAGTGGCACCATCCGAGACAAACCCGAAGTAGGCAGCAATAAAGCCGCCAACAAACCGCCACTGACAATCGCGCCGTTGACTACAACATCATAAACAGCAAAGACGCGGCCGCGATGGTAATCATCAATTTTGGATTGCACTAAAGCATCATTAGTTACTTTGATGTTTTGCCCAAAAAAAGCTGTCAGAAAAGCGGTAAGACATAATCCAACTTCTGTTTGTGAAGCAGCAAGAATCAGTGGCGAAAATGCGCTTGCAAACATTGCAAACTTAATCCAACGATGTCTTCCAAATCGTGCGACACCGTAGGGAGCTAAGAAAGCACCTAAGAAAACGCCAAGCCCGGCGATACTTAATGCAATCCCAAAACCTTGTAATCCAGCTTCAGGTTTTGCGGGATCATTAAATGTGTTTCGCTCTAATAGCAAGGCAGTTAACGTTAAAGCGGTCAGGCCACCGCGCTGAATAGCGGTTGCAATAATTCCGCGAGTTGCATCAAGATGGCCCCGCAAGTATGTGAAGCCTTCTTGCATATCTCTAAATCCCTGAACAAAAGATGCCGACTCTTTTTCATGCTGAAGCGGACCTATTTCATGCTTCTTCAATCGGATAGTAAGTAGTGCAGCAACGAAATAACCTGCTGCGGCAATGATAATAAGTAATGCATCCGCATGATCTGCAAGTGCGGCACCGTCTACAAGTGCGCGAACCCCAACCCCGATACCTCCACCAATGACAACCAAAACAGACCCACCAGTTACGGCAATTGCATTTGCTGTAATTAATGACTTTGTATCGACCAATAATGGAAGCCCAGCAGAGAGAGCCGCAAGAATTAATCGATTAATACCAAAGGCAACCAACACAACTATCGTTAATTCGACACCAGTGGTTCCACTAAAAATAAGCAAGGCAACAAGAAATAGATTTGCACTACGAGCTAGATTGCAAAAGAAGAGCACGCGCTGTCTGGAAACTCGATCCAAAACAGTTCCGATGATTGGTCCAACTAGTGAATAAGGCAACAACACAACTGCAAAACCAATGGCGGCGCTTAATGCATTTGCTTGGCGTTCGGGTGAAAACAAAACAAAGGATGCAAGCGCACTTTGAAATAGACCATCAGTAGCTTGGCCGGACCAGCGAACAGCGAGCAGGCGAGAAAGTCGAGGGTGTCTCAGCAACTCAACAAAACTCATAAGAAAGAGCGTAACCCTCTAAATGGGATTATTCTTCCCCTTAATGAAATCACAGCGAGGGTTCATCGATTATTCACTCGACAAGCGCGCCACTCTAATGGCGCTCTTTCGTGGAGTTGTCGACGCCTGTGATGCTGATCCATATCTGATGCGTGCTGCTAAATGGCATGGCGACAAAGTTGCACGTAACTGCCCTGTGTGCAAAAAGGAAGAGCTAGTTGAATTGCGATACACCTTTGGCGAACAACTAGGTCAGTACTCAGGTCGCATTAAGAGTCCCAAGGAATTAATCGCAATGGAACGCGAATTTGGTGAGTTCACCGTGTACATCGTCGAAGTCTGTAAGAACTGTTCATGGAATCACCTGTGCGCCTCATACATGTTAGGTGATGGGATTGAACGAAAAGCCCCGCGCAAAGTTCGCACCTTGGAGGATGAGGATTACGCCAAGGGATAGCATTGGCAAATGGCCCGTAAACTGCTGATTAGAACAACAGTCTTTTTGGGCGGCTTTGGATTTGTTGCAGGCTCTGTTTTGTTCGCACTTGCCTATTTCACGGTAGATATCCCTGACGTCAATGCATATGTAAATAGCCAAGCAACAATTATTCAATATTCTAACGGCGAAGAAATTGGCCGAGTTGGAACACAGAACCGGCAGATCGTGCCGCTGGCAAAAATTCCACTCAACGTTCGCCATGCGGTCTTAGCCGCAGAAGATCAAGGCTTTTATTCGAATAAAGCGTTCTCAGTTACCGGCATTATTCGCGCAGTCCTTAATAATCTGCGTGGCGGCGCTCTGCAAGGTGGTTCAACAATCACACAGCAGTACGCAAAGACAGCATTTTTAACACCAAGTCGAACAATTCAACGAAAAATCAAAGAGCTTGTAATTGCCATCAAGCTAGAAAACCAACTGTCAAAAGATCAAATCTTTGAAAACTATTTAAACACTATTTACTTTGGCCGTGGTTCGTACGGCGTCATGACAGCGTCGCAGCAGTACTTCAATCGCGATGTTGATCAATTAACAAATGCACAAGCAGTGGTTATTGCATCTATCTTGCGCTCGCCAGGTTTGTATGACCCAGCATTTAAAAAAGGTAACGCTGAACGTTTAGCTAATCGTTTTGAATATGTAAAGAACAATATGGTTGATTCGGGCTGGCTGAGTAAAGAAGATGCAGCAAAGATGAAGTTGCCAACAATTGCGCCACGCGCAACATCTGGACAGTTAAGTGGGCCAAAGGGTCACATCATCGAAGCGGTGCAAAAAGAGTTAGCAAAACTTGGCTTTAGTCAGGATCAACTACTTGTTGGCGGGTTGGTAATTAAGACAACTCTTGATCAAAAAGCGCAACAATCAGCCGTTGATGCAGTCAATAAGTTTTATCCTGCCAACGCCCCCGCTGATCTTCGAATCGGCTTGGTTGCAATTCGTCCTGGAACAGGCGAGATCCTTGCAATGTACGGCGGACGTGATTATTTAGAGCGCCAACTCAACGATGGTACTCAGTCAATTGCACAAGCGGGTTCTACCTTTAAACCATTTGCACTGGTTGCAGCATTAGAGCAAGGCATTCCACTGACATCTATGTGGAATGGTGATTCACCCCAAACATTTGATGATGCCGGAAAACCATATGAAGTATTTAACTACGGCAACGAAGGCTGGGGACAGATTGATCTTCTGTATGCAACAAAGCATTCCGTTAACACCATCTTTGTTCCGCTAGGAATCAAGGTTGGTCCAGACAAAGTTGTGGATGTCGCACGACGTGCAGGAATTCCTGACAGTGTTGCAATGATGCCAACCCCTTCAGTTGTTCTTGGAACTGCCAGCCCACATGTGATTGACGTTGCTAATGCGTATGCAACATTTGCAGCACAAGGAATCAAATCAAAACCTTTCCTTGTTAGCCAAGTGACCGGAAGTAATAAAGGTGTTTTATATGAAGCCACACCACAGACCGAAGAGGTATTTAGTAAAGAGGTAATGGCAGATTTAACATTTGCATTAAAAGGAACAATCACTGGCGGAACAGGCGCCGCAGCACTTGCCCTAGGACGTCCCGCAGCTGGTAAAACTGGAACATCGCAATCAAATGCCTCAGCCTGGTTTAGTGCGTACACACCACAGATCGCTGCATCTGTTGCCTTCTTCCGTGACAACGCAACCCAATCCCTTAACGGAATCGGTGGAATGACATCTGTAACTGGTGGATCCTTCCCAGCACGCATTTGGACGCAATTTATGAAGGGCGCTTTAAAGGGCGAACCAATTATGGATTTCCCCGCACCAGCAAATATCGGCGGTCTTGACCCCGTTGTAATGACGTCGGGTGGAAAGCAAAAACCGAAACCTTGATGAAAGCCAGAACACTTATAGCTCTTGCAGTATTTGCTTCACTTATTTCATTTGCAAAATTTAGTCATTGTGAAAACAACAGCTGGGCAACCCCAGATCAATATATTCACGCCTGTTACAGCGATTTACCGGCACTATATTCAAGTCGCGGGCTAGATACCAATGCATGGCCGTACTCAAGTAATGACAACAGTGTTGAGTATCCAGTTGTTACAGCAATGGTTATGTACGCAACAAGCTTTCTTGCTAACTCCCCCGTTTCCTTTTTTAATGTAAACATCTTCTTTTTAATTCTTTTATTCCTTGCAACAGTTCTTGTGGTCAGAAAGATTCGACCTGAGTTTTCCTATTTATCAGCTATCGCCCCGGCGATGCTTGCATCACTTTTTATTAATTGGGACTTATGGGGAATTGCAACAATGATGCTTGCCATCTATTGGTTTGACCGAAAACAATATTTATATAGCGCCTTGGTTATGGCACTTTCAATCTCAACAAAGTTTCTACCGATTTTCTTGTTAATCCCGATCGCATTTATTCTTTGGCGAGAAGCAAGGTTTAAAGAACTTATTAAATATTGTGTGGTAGTTGTAGTTACTTGGATTGCAATCAATGTCCCATTCGCACTTACGACCCCAACAGGCTGGTGGCGTTTTTTTAAACTGAATCTAGAACGTGGGGCTGATTGGGGTTCCATCTGGTTGGCATTACAACAACTTGGGATTTCATTAACAAATCTAAATTATCTTTCAATATTAGTTTTACTGATTGCGCTTACTTCAGTCGCGATTGTTTTGTTTGAACTCAAGTACCCACCCACCCTTGCATCGATAGCATTTATCGTGCTGGCAGCTGTGATGATCGCCAGCAAGGTGTATTCACCACAGTTTGTGTTGTGGTTGACGCCGCTTGCGGTGATTGCGTTAACAAACACAAAAGATCTACATGCTTTTTGGCTGTGGCAGGCAACGGAAGTTATGTATCACGTAGCAATCTGGCAGCACATCGCATCTATTACTGGTGCAAAGTTTGGGCTTGGCCCAACCCCTTACGCGATCCTGACCCTGGTCCGAATTGCAGGCACGATCTATCTGATGGCGGTTCTGGCTAGACGGGCGTTACAGGCGCGAAATACGCATAGTCGACTGCTCGATTTACTATTTGAGGGCGGAAAGCCTTACCCTTAGGCCTCTTATTACCTAGGCTTTGTCTAGGAAATAAGGAATTTAACCCTCCTGTCACGGAAATACCGTGGCCGTCTTAGTCCAGAGGAGGTCGGGTTAACACATGCGTCATTATGAACTTATGGTCATTCTTGATCCAGAACTAGAAGAACGCACAGTCACACCAAGCCTAGAAACATACTTG
>CAIJHZ010000095.1 GCA_903820565.1 uncultured Actinomycetes bacterium | reverse complement strand
GCGAATCCTTTTGCTATTAAATCAGTGATCATCTCTTGCATTAAATCGATGCTCTCGCTGGCACGTGGATACGCATTAGCAATGCCAATATTTAAATGAGATAGATCATCATGAAACTTTTTCTCATATTTTCGGGCGATTTCAAAGGGGCTAATTTTCTCGAGCACTGCCTGGGCTAACATTTTGTCATCTTCAACAAAATCATCATTCATGTGTCCAACATCGGTAATGTTTTGGATCAATGTGACATTAACTCCGTCTAATTTAATTACTCGTGAAATCAGATCGGCCAGCATGAATGTTCGAAGATTTCCAACATGTGCATCGCGATAGACGGTGGGGCCACAGCAGTACATAGTGAGCAGCCCATCAGTAGCACTTGTTTCTTTTAGTTCACGGGACTTTGTGTCGTATAACTTCATGAGCGCTCAATTACTTCGCGCCAGACGAAAATCTGTTCATGATCAAATGTGACCAGATTGTCGTGTCGATTTCGTAGGGTAGTTGGACTCTCTAAGTAGCCAAGGATGTCGCGAAACCCACCTTCAGGATCGTGCAGCCGGATGCTGACTCTTTTGCCTATAAGTGCGGCAAAGGTGGTTTCTAGCTCGGTGGGCATAGCAGAACGATAAACCGAGTCGGCAAATATCGCGCATTGGCCACTGTAGGAGTTAGAATCCGACGGTATCTGATTCGCTCGATTTTTTGGAGGCTGCTCGTGACGTATGTGATCGCTGAACCGTGCATCGATGTAAAAGATAAATCCTGCATCGAAGAATGCCCTGTAGATTGCATTTACGAAGGCGGACGCATGCTCTACATCCAGCCTGACGAATGCGTTGATTGTGGGGCTTGCGAGCCAGTGTGTCCGGTCGAAGCTATTTATTACGAAGATGATGTCCCTGGACAGTGGAAAGATTTCAGCAAGGCCAACACAGAGTTCTTCATTGAAATTGGTTCCCCAGGCGGTGCAAGCAAGGTCGGCCCAACAGGCACAGATCACGCCTCGGTTGCTGCGCTTCCACCAAAGAGCGAGTAAGCATTGCGCGGCCAGCTCCCAGATTTTCCTTGGGATGCACTCGCACCATACGGAGACACCGCTAGATCTCATCCGCAAGGGATAATTGATCTTTCGCAAGGTACCCCTGTCGATGCGACTCCAGAATTTATTCAGCAAGTATTTCGCGACGCTTCAAACTCTCCAAGTTACCCAGTTACGGCGGGAACCCCCGAACTTCGTGCCGCAATTAAGAAGTGGGCTATCGAGCGTTTAGGTGCTTCTGGAGATTTTGATGTTTTGCCATTAATTGGATCTAAAGAATTGGTTGCATGGCTTCCAACAATTCTTGAATCTAAAAAAGTATTGATTCCTGAAATCGCCTATCCGACATATCACGTAGGCGCAGTACTAGCAGATGCCGAATCAATTCCAGTTGGCATTGACGCACAGAGCTGGCCCGTAGCAGATTTAGCGTGGTTAAACTCGCCATCAAATCCAACTGGTCGAGTGCATAGTGATGCTGAAATCAAAGCTTGTATTGATTGGTCGCGTTCTAATGATGCTTTGTTGGTTTCTGATGAATGCTACTTGGAGTTTGCTCAATCAGTGCAACCTGTTTCAGTTCTTTCTCATACTGGGGGAGACAACACAAACATTTTAGCAATCCACTCACTCTCAAAGAGATCATCAATGGCTGGTTACCGAGCTGCATTCATGATTGGTGACTCAGAATTAATTGCGCGAATTCGTGAAATTCGAAAGCACGGTGGAATGATGGTTTCACTCCCTGTTCAGAAAGCGATGACCGTTGCTCTTTCAGATGACAAACATGTTGCTGAACAACGTGTTCGATACAACGCCCGCAAAGATGCATTGCGCCCAGCCTTAGAAGCTGCAGGATTTACCATTGAATTTAGTAATGCAGGTTTGTATCTATGGTGCACCCGCAATGAAGATGCCTGGGAAAGTGTTTCTTGGCTGGCTAATCGAGGGATCTTGGCAACTCCGGGTTCTTTTTATGGCAGCCAAGGTGCTCGCCATGTTCGTATTGCAATGACAGCTACAGACGCTCAAATTGCTGATGCTGTGCAACGTATTAAGGCCTAAGGCATGGCTGTAGCGATTTTATTGGTGGGGGGATTTGGCACACGCCTGATGCCATTAACTAAAAACACACCAAAGCCAATGCTCACTGTTGCCGGCGTGCCCGTAACTGAACATCAAATAGCAATGGCTAAGTCAGCGGGGATTACCGAAATAGTTTTAGCAACCTCTTATCTTTCTGAAGTTTTTATCCCACATTTTGGTGATGGTTCCAAGTGGGGTATAAAAATAAAGTATGCAGTGGAGAATGAACCATTAGGAACAGGTGGCGCAATAAGAAATGCAGCGCAGTTACTAGATTCTAAAGAATCCATTGTGGTTCTAAATGGTGATGTTTTGAGCTCTCATAATTTGAAAGAGCAAATTAAGCAGCACGAAGCTCATGATGCTGATGTAACTTTACATTTAACTCAAGTAGAAGATGCGCGGGCGTTTGGTTGCGTGCCAACTGATGAGGAAGGCCGCGTCACCGCTTTTTTGGAGAAGATGGAAAACCCAGTTACTAATCAAATTAATGCGGGTTGCTATGTATTTAACCCTCGCGTCATTTCCACAATTCCTTTAGACACAGTAGTTTCGGTTGAACGCGAAACATTTCCTCAGTTAGTAGCTAGTGGTGCCAAAGTGTTTGGATATGTTGAAAGTGCCTACTGGTTAGATATTGGAACTCCACGCGCATTATTAAAAGCATCGATCGACATTGTTAAGCGAAATGGTGAATTCTTAGCTATGCCAGGATCTTTTATTGACCCCGCCGCCACCGTGGCTGGGGGAAGTTGTATCGGGGCCAACACCGTTATTGGGGCAGGGGCGGTTATTGAGGGCTCCATAATTGAGTCAGGGTGTGTGATTGGGTCGAATTCAACAATTATCAATTCATTTGTCGCAACAGGTGCGAATATTGCCGAAAACGCGAAAATTGCCTCATCATGTGTGACAAATAGCGAAATTCTTTTAATTCCCTAGAAATCAAGCGTGATTGTTCACCCAGGTGGCCAACCTTGGGCTTGACATCAGCGAGTTACAAGCGTGTAATTCACTCTTAAGAACGTCTTTTCCACGAGGGATGAGACAACGAAAGCTAATGGAGCATCGACGATATGCCGATTCAACCCGCAGCCCAGAACTCCCCAATCCCCACGTCAGGCCCAACAATCACACTTGCATCAGGCGAGAACATGGAACTCTCATGGCAAGAGCGCGCACTATGCGCCCAGACTGACCCAGAGGCCTTCTTTCCAGAAAAAGGCGGATCCACTCGCGAAGCAAAGCGTGTCTGTCTCTCATGCGATGTTCGCGCAGAATGTTTGGAGTACGCACTTGCACATGATGAGCGCTTCGGAATCTGGGGCGGATTATCAGAGCGCGAACGTCGTCGCTTAAAGCG
>CAIJHZ010000094.1 GCA_903820565.1 uncultured Actinomycetes bacterium | reverse complement strand
TCTTCAATAACTTCGCCAGTGACCTTAACGCCAGACAAAACCTTTGGGTCTGTTGTAACAGCAGCACCATCTACTACGAGCACAGCAGGGAATGAAACAGTTGAGCCAGCAGCAGCGTCGATACGATCAACGATTACTGTGTCGCCAACTGCGACTTTCTCCTGGCGTCCGCCAGCTTTAACGATTGCGTACACGTGTTACTCCAGTTCAGTTTCTAAGCCGTGGCCTAAATGAGGCTCGTGGGCAGAGGGTAAGCGTACGCAAGCGTGTGCTTAGCGGTCAAATTACGATTGAACGATCCTCGTCACAGCCTTTTCTAGGGCGTAAATGGGGTCACTTGCCGCGCCCTTCACTTCAGCATCGGCCTGGGCAATCGCCCCTACAGCATCGGCAATTTGGGCTGGACTCCAGCGATTGAGCTGTCTGCGAGCCTTATCAATCTGCCATGGAGCCATACCTAACTGTCCTGCTAATTCAAATGATTTTTGATTGCGATTAGCACCAGAAACCTTTGCCAAGGAACGAAGTGATGAAGCGATCGCACTTGTGATCATCACTGGATCCGTACCTGTTTCAAGAGCACTGCGCAGTGAAACTAGCGCTGCCGATAAATTTCCATCAAGGGCTGCATCTGCAACATCAAAACCCGTCGTTTCGATTCGACCTTGGTGAAAGGTATCAACCATCGCTTCATCAATTAACCCAGATGGTGCATCGGCGGCTATCTGACCAACAGCACCTTGTAGTTCGCGAAGATCATTTCCGAGTGCGCCGACTAATGCTGCTATCGCACCTGCTGAAGCTTTTCGCCCTAAATCTAGAAATAGTGACTTAACGAAATCTTCTTTCTCAGCTTCTTTCTTTAATGGGTCGCATGCAATTATTTCGGGCTTTACTTTTTTTATCGCATCTAAAAGAGCCTTACCTTTAACTCCACCTTTATGAACAAAAATAACTGTCGTAGTTACATCCGGTTGGCTAATGTAGCGAGTGATTTCGTCACGATTATCTTCAGGCAAGTCTTGTAAGTCTCGAATAATTAAGGCACGTCGTTCTGAAAATAAGGATGGAGCTAGGGCATCTGCAATATCACCCACTATTGTGTCAGCTGCAAACAGAGTAGTTATTTCAGCGTTTTCATCCTTTAGCTGAGCATTCAATTTTGTTAACGCGCGATCAGCCAAAGCAGATTCAGAGCCAAGGATCAAATACAACGCATTCATTGCAATCCCCCTAGCTCCAGTAGAACAATCTAATTGATCCCTTACTTTTTCGAACTCGAAGATGATGCTCTTTAGCCGTTATGGCGACCGCTCCATCTATATCTGTTCGAACCACTTGTGTGCCGAGTCTAGTCAAAGAGGCAATAGTTTCCGCAGCGGGGTGGCCATACGAGTTTTTGGCACCAACGCTTATGACCGCTATTTGGGCTGATAATGCCTTCATTAATTCTTGATCCTGATACTTGGAACCGTGATGACACACCTTATATATGTCGACCTTCCGGACTGATCCCAGAATTTCATGCTGGGCGGGGGGTTCTAGATCACCTGCAGTAAAAATGCTCCAATCCGCTGTCGTCACAAGCATCGCGATACTTGAATTGTTGCTTTGTGAACCTTCACCTGGCATTGATTGAAAATTTTTCGTCACATTTTCTGGCCACAGAATTTCAAATTGAATCCCTGCAATTTGTGAGACTAATCCCTTTTGTACGGTGACAACTTTACTATTCCTCAAAAGGGTCAAGGAGTGCGTGCTTTCTAGAAGAGGTTCTAAATTGTTACTGATCCATACTTGCCCCACGTTTCGGGATTGTAAAAGCCCTGCTAATCCACCAACGTGATCAGCGTGAAAGTGAGACAAAATTAGTAGCGGAACTTTTGAAATCCCTAAATTTCGCAGGCACTTGTTTTCGGCAATTGGGTCTGGACCTACATCAATGACTATTCCTTGCCCATTGTGCAGATTGATGACCATTGAATCACCCTGACCGACATCACAGTTTGCGATCTGCCAATCTCCGCCTGGCCAACGCTGTATCCAGGTTAAAGAAAGTATTACCACCATAAGTATTGCGGTGCTTCTGCGCCAACTCTTCTTAAATAACCACAGAAGTGCCACCAAAATAGTAATTATTACAAATCCAATAGTTCCATTATGAATTGTGAGCACAGGAAAACCAGAGCTCCAATGTGCAATCGCAACAATGAATCCTGCGGGAACCCTGATGATGAAAATCAGCAAAGTCGTAATCGCCGGCGCAAAAGGAGACACTAATGCAGCAATGAAGCCAATAATTGTTATAGGCGCAACAAATGGTGCTGCAAGTAGGTTTGCCACAATACTCATGGGCGATAAATAACCAGACAGAGCTACCAATATAGGTGAGCAAAAAACTATCGCGGCAATGGGTGGGGCCAAAGCGCCAGCTAGCTTCTTGTGAGTTGGTAGATGATTCTCAATAACAGGCGCGAATAGGAGTAACCCAGCGGTTGCCAGAACCGAGAGTGCAAAACCCGCATCGCGAGATTGCCAAGGATCTCCAAGTACAACAACTGCGATTGCAAAACCTAATGCTGGCAAGGAATCTGTTTTTCGCTTAGTCGCCTGTGCTGATAAAAGTACGGCAGCCATTGCAGCGGCTCGTAAAACCGACGGAGATGGACGCACTAGAGCAATGAAGCAGGAAAGAGCTATCGCGGTTGCAATAATTCGATAATTGTTACGCCGGAATAGAAACTGCATGCACCACAAGACAAAGCTTGAAACTATTGCAAAATTTGCACCACTGACTGCAACCAAGTGCGTTAGTCCAGCACGTTTCATTTGATCATTGAATTGGGCAGATTGTTTAGATGTGTCTCCTAGAACCATTCCTGGTATCAACGCACCTGCATCACCCGCACCTGAATGAGTCCGCAGCCCAGTTCTGATCTTTCCAAGAACCGATGCCCAGCGCGAAGGAGTAGTTATAACTTCAAAACCTTTATCGACAAGCAACATCGCTGCTACCCGTGACTCCTTTGTTTGAATTACGCGAGCTGTTGCTCGGACGGTTTGTCCCGGAAGAAACTCCACCTTTTGCTGCGAGATTATTCGAACCGGTACGCGCAATGCGTACATCTCTTTATCGATTTCGAAATGCAATAATCTGGCGGAAAATGAATACTTACCTGTGCTTGTTAGATTGGGATCGGTAATTACCTGCGCGGTAAATTCAATCTGGGATCCATAATGTTGGGTGACTGAAGAGTTCTCTAATGAAGCTTGACGGATAGACATTGCCGTCGCTCCAATAAGAATAGCGACGATAAAAACTAGAAAACGAGCTCTTCGGAAGCCAAATGGAATAGATACAAGGCAGGCTAGACATATATGCCATGGTGAAACCGCACTCTGGAACAAAGCGCCGGCCCATAGAGCGACTCCTAGGGCTACCGCCCTGTAATCAATTAAATCCTGACTTTTGACTTGATCTGTGCGAATTTTGCTGCACCGATTCCGCTCACCTTTTGAAGATCATCAATGCTCAGGAATGAGCCATTGATCTTTCGGTAATCAATAATCCGCTGTGCAATCACAGGACCAATTCCATCGAGTGCATCTAATTGGTGTGCTGTTGCTCTATTGATATTAATTGACCCCGTATGCACCGCTTTTGAAACACGAACTCCCGCACTGTTAACAACAGTTGAGTCAACATAAATTTGCTCACCATCACTTAAAACCCTAGCCAAATTGATTGTGCTTAAATCTGCTCCGGGTGCACTATCTCCGGCAGCTTTGATCGCATCTATGACCCTGGACTTTCCGGTCAATGTATAAACCCCTGGCTTATTTACCGCCCCAGTTACATCTACAAATATTTCCGGTTCTGCAATAGTTACCGGAGTTATATTTATTGGCGCACTGATCTGTGAATTTCCGCGGGCAACTATGAAAATAGAAAAAGCAATCAAAACAATGCCCAGGATCAATAATGACCGTTTTTGATTACGAGAGTAATGAAGATCAAACCACCAATTACTTATCGATTCGTAGGCATTGCGCAACTGTTCCATTGCACCATTGTGAATTGTGGGCACTAACCCAGGAATAGGGCTGAATTAATTGTTGATAACGATATTTACAAGCTTTGGAGCACGTGTAATTATCTTATTGATGCTGGCACCATTCAGAGCTTCTACAACACTCGGTAGGGCAAGTGCTGCTGCTTCAAGTTCAGCATCTGAAATCGTTGGAGAAATATCAATGCGATCTTTAATCTTTCCATTAATTTGGATGACCGCGGTGACTAAATCTGCAACTAATAATTTCTCATCAACAGCGGGCCAACCGGCCAGTGCTACGCATGGTTTGTGGCCAAGTCGCTCCCACATTTCTTCGGCGGTAAAGGGAGCAACGAGTGAGACCATAATTGCTATTGCTTCTACCGCTTCTCGAACCGCAGGATCGGCAGCCCCGCAACCAGAATCAATCGCCTTACGAGTAGCGTTAACAAGCTCCATTACACGTGCCACGGCAACGTTAAATCTAAATGATTCAACAGCAAAGGATGCATCGTGCAGTGCTTTATGTGTTGCTTTACGTAATCCAAGATCACCAGTGCTGAAATCAACACCAGGTGCACTTGTCACATCTCCAGATAATCTCCATGCGCGGGTCAAGAATTTAACTGAGCCAGATGGTGAAACATCAGACCAATCAACATCATCTTCGGGTGGACCAGCAAAGACCATCGATAGACGAATCGCATCGACGCCATGATTTTCTAACTCATCTGAAAGCCGCACTAAATTGCCACGGCTTTTGGACATTGCAGAGCCATCCATGACAACCATTCCTTGGTTAAGCAAACGTGTGAATGGTTCGTTGAAATCAACCATTCCCATGTCATTTAAAACTTTGGTGAAGAACCGGCTGTATAAAAGGTGCAAAATCGCATGTGTTACTCCGCCAACATACTGATCAACCGGCAACCAGGTATCAATACTCTTTTTAGAAAATGGCTCAGTTGCATTAGTCGGATCTGCATAACGAAGGTAGTACCACGAAGAATCAACAAATGTATCCATCGTGTCTGTATCGCGCTTTGCAGCACCAGAACACTTAGGGCACTTAACGTTAACCCAATCGGTTGCAGCACCAAGTGGTGATGTCCCCTTTGGCTTTAGATCTAGTCCTTCAGCATTTGGCAAGGTCAATGGAAGTTGATCTGCAGGTACAGGTACTTCGCCACATGATGGGCAGTGAATAATTGGAATTGGCGTGCCCCAATAACGCTGGCGTGAAACCAACCAATCGCGCAAACGATAATTACGAGCCGCAGCACCCTTGCCATCAGCTTCTAATTTTTTATTGATCCCAGCAATAGCTTCAGCTTTGTTTAAACCATTCAAAATATCTGAATTAACAAGCTTTCCATCTCCACCTGTTGCAACACCACTTGAATTGGGATGTTCTTCGCCAGTTTCTACAACTACACGAACGGGCAACTTCATGGCTCGTGCAAAATCTAAGTCACGCTGATCATGTGCTGGAACAGCCATAATCGCACCAGTACCGTAATCAGCTAATACGTAATCACTTGCCCAGATAGGTAATTTCTCACCGTTAACAGGATTAATTGCATAACGATTTAAAAAGACACCACTCTTTGGGCGATCCGTTGCAAGACGATCAATATCACTAGCCGCCTTGATTGTGTCTAGATATGTCGCAAATTCTGCTTCAACACCAGTGCCCTGCACAAGCTCGGAAGCTAATTCGCTGTCGACTGCAACGACCATAAATGTTGCGCCATACAAAGTATCAGGGCGGGTTGTGTAAATTGTTATTGGTTCGCTGCGGCCTTCGATCTCAAAATTAACATTTGCACCGGTTGAGCGCCCGATCCAGTTGCGCTGCATCGTTAACACCTTGTCAGGCCAATGACCTTCAAGTTGTGCCATGTCATCAAGTAAGCGATCTGCATAATCAGTGATCTTGAAATACCACTGATTCAACTTCTTCTTTGTAACCGTTGAATCACATCGCTCGCACAGTCCTGCAACAACCTGCTCGTTTGCTAAAACAGTTTGGCAACCAGGACACCAGTTAACAGCTGAGTCCTTGCGGTATGCCAATCCTCTTTCGTAAAATTTTAGGAATAACCACTGATTCCATTTGTAGTATTCAGGATCGCAGGTATTGAAAACACGATCCCAATCAAATGAACATGCGTAGCGACGCATTGAAGCCTTTTGAACTTCAATGTTTTCATAGGTCCAGATACGTGGGTCTGAGTTTCGCTTGATCGCAGCATTTTCTGCAGGCAATCCGAATGCATCCCAACCGATTGGGTGCATTACATTGAAACCCTTTTGCGCCCAATAACGAGCGATTACATCGCCTAGTGCATACGCTTCAGCGTGACCCATATGCAGGTCACCTGATGGATACGGGAACATATCCAAAACATATTTTTTCTCACGGGTGTCATCTGCGCGACCAGATTTAAATGGCTGCAATTGATCCCAAACAGGCAGCCACTTTTCCTGCACGTAGGCAAAGTCGTATGCCGCGTGCTCGCGCTCGTCATTCACGTTGTTATTCATATGTGGA
>CAIJHZ010000093.1 GCA_903820565.1 uncultured Actinomycetes bacterium | reverse complement strand
CTGCAATGCCTTTAACGCGCTCAGGTGTCAGAAGGAGGCGGTCTAACAAGGATGAATTAAGCGCAGCTGTGTGGCCTGCTTCCATATCCTTTTCATTGGCAGCCAAAATTTCTGCGCTACGAGATTCAATGGCATCAGCGATTGTCTGCAACGCAGCTTTGCGCTCGGCACCTGTTGCCACACTCAATGTGCGGCCAGCAACACGAGCTGTGTATGCCAATGTGTTAATCAATGTTTGCGCGCTCATTTAAATCAACACCAAATCATCGCGATGAACCAATTCTCGTTCATACTCTGCCCCTAATGATGCGGCTAGCTCTTTTGTAGAGCGCCCCAACATTTGTGGCAAATCTTCTGAATCAAATGCGACAAGCCCACGAGCAATCACTGTGCGATCTGGTCCGACTAATTCAACAGCATCACCAGCAATGAATTCGCCTTCAACAGCGGTAACTCCGGCTGGTAATAATGAAACGCCACGTTCTAAAATTGCAGTTACTGCTCCTGCATCGAGAATTAATTTTCCTCGTGGAGTAGTTGCATGCGCAAGCCACAGCAATCGCGAAGTAGTTTTACTTGCTTGGGCGTGAAAGTGCGTTCCTCGTTCTTCTCCTCGTAGGGTTTCAACTGCATCTTCTAGAGATGTCAAAAGCATTGGAATTCCTGCAGAGGTTGCAATACGTGCTGCTTCCACCTTAGTAACCATTCCCCCGCTGCCAACTCCAGCGGAGCCTGCTCCACCTAAAACCACGCCTTCAATGTCTGCAATTGATGACACTTCATGAATCTTTTGCGCTCCTGCTTGTGTTGGAGGCGCGTCATACAGGGCATCAATGTCTGAGACCAATACCAATAAGTCAGCGCCAATCAATAATGAAACGAGTGCGGCAAGACGATCATTATCACCGAAGCGAATTTCACCGGTACCGACCGAATCGTTTTCATTAATAATTGGCACCACACCTAATTGCAATAAACGAAATAAGGTGCGCTGAGCATTTTGATAATGAGATCGTCGCACAACATCTTCAGTGGTTAGAAGCACCTGAGATGCAGTTATTGAATGTCGAGCAAAACTTTGTGAGTACTGCGCAATAAGTAAGCCTTGACCAACAGATGCTGCGGCTTGTTGTGTAGCTAGATCCTTTGGACGTGTTGTTAATCCAAGAGGGGCAAGTCCTGCGGCAATTGCACCTGAGGAAACCACTACAACTTCAGCACCTCGAGCTGTGCAGGAAGCAACTACATCCACCAGTTTATTGACAGCGTCTGCATCAAGTGCCGATCCAGCTTTACCTGTTAGAGAGGATGAGCCAATCTTGATGACGATGCGCTGTGCAGAGGTAATCTGCTCTCGGCTCACTTGTCATCTCCGTCCTCGGGTTCTTTCACAATTGGTGCTGAAAGTTTAGGTGTGTGAGGGTCAACTACGTTGTATTCCCACTGCTTGGCGATTTCATCGTCACTCAAAATATCTTCAACGCGCTCAGGCATGTTCCATGTTGATTCAAGACGTGAATCCTCACCACGACGATGCAAGTGGCCAGCAAGTTGTTCAGCTCCAGCTTCGATCGTTGGCTCCCAGTCAAAGATAACTTCAGTATCTCCATCGCCGATGCGAACTTCACTACCTGCAACGGCGCCCTTCTTGTACAACTCTTTTTCTACTCCGAGTTGTGCAAGGCGATCTGCCAAGTACCCAATAGCTTCAGCGTTTTTGAAGTTAGTTTGGCGCACCCAACGTTCAACTTTCTTTCCGCGAATAGTAAATGTTCCATCTGCATTTGCATTAACCAAGAATCCAGAATCATCAACTGCGACAGGGCGCAAAATAATACGAGTTCGCTCTTCTACCCCAGCGTCGGCACGGTTCTTTTGAACCAAACGGCCCATTGCATAGATCAAATCTTGTAGACCTGCACGTGATGCAGCAGAGACGGGATAAACGTCATAACCCTTGTCGCGCAGTTCTTGTTCGACCATATCTGACATTGCCTGTCCATCAGGTAGGTCAATTTTGTTCAGCGCAATAATGCGAACTCGATCTTCAAGTCCGCCGTACAAAGCTAGTTCATTTTCAATAGCCTCAAGATCTGCCACTGGGTTGCGGTCAGTTTCTAAAGTTCCACAATCAAGAACATGCACCAAAGCAACGCAACGTTCTACGTGGCGTAGGAATTCAAGACCTAAGCCTTTACCTTGAGATGCACCTGGACTAAGTCCTGGGACATCTGCAACTGTAAATCGTGTTTCACCGGCTTGGACTACGCCAAGGTTTGGAACCAAGGTTGTAAATGGATAATCAGCGATCTTTGGACGTGCAGCAGAAACAGCAGCAATAAGTGAAGATTTTCCAGCACTTGGGAATCCAACTAAGGCAATATCAGCAACACTTTTTAACTCAAGAATTAATGTGCGCTCTTCACCTGGTTCGCCAAGTAATGCAAAACCTGGTGCACGACGCTTTGATGAAGAAAGCGCCATATTTCCTAAGCCACCAAAGCCTGCTTGGGCGGCTATAAATGTTGTTCCAGTACCAATTAAATCTGCAATTTGTTCGCCATTTACATCGTAAATAACAGTTCCATTTGGAACGCCCAGAATTAAATCTTCACCTTGGTGACCATCTTTACGATCGCCATATCCCTGATGCCCTGAAGTTGCTCGTCGGTGAGGTGAATGGTGGAAATCAAGCAAGGTTGTAACGCTTGGATCTACAACTAAAATTACATCTCCGCCACGACCACCATTGCCACCATCTGGTCCACCCAGTGGCTTGAACTTTTCACGCTTTACCGAAACACAACCATCGCCACCTTTTCCTGCAATGGCATAGAGAGTTACGCGATCAACAAATGTTGTCACTTATGAACTCCCCTCGCTGGTTAAATGTTATTGAATGAAAAAAGCGAGCCGCGTGATTACGGCTCGCTCTTTTACAAGAAACCTAAAATTAAGCTACCGGAGCCACATTCACAACGCGACGACCGCGAGCGCGACCGAATTCAACAACGCCTGCAGCTAGTGCAAACAATGTGTCATCCTTACCGCGACCTACGTTCTTGCCTGGGTGAAAATGTGTTCCGCGCTGACGAACTAGAATTTCGCCTGCATTAACTTCTTGTCCACCAAAACGCTTGATGCCAAGGTACTGTGGATTGGAATCGCGACCGTTTCGTGTCGAGGAGACACCCTTCTTACTTGCCATTTACTGTGTCTCCCTTACTTCGCGCCGTTGATGGCGGTAATTTTTACACG
>CAIJHZ010000092.1 GCA_903820565.1 uncultured Actinomycetes bacterium | reverse complement strand
GTGATGACATTTGTTATGCCACACAAAATCGCCAAGAAGCTATCAAGGAAATTGCACCACAAGCAGATTTAGTCATTGTTGTTGGATCTCGAAATTCAAGTAACTCTGTGCGCCTCGTAGAGGTTGCACTGGAATATGGGGCCAAGGCGTCACATCTTGTTGATTACGCTGAAGAGATCCAGGATGAGTGGTTTGCAGGTGTCGAAACTATTGGCCTAACTAGTGGTGCCTCAGTTCCAGAGATACTTGTTAAGGATGTTTTGGCAACATTGCAGCACCACGGTTTTAATGATGTTCAAGTGGTTACCGCGGCGGAAGAGTCATTGCTGTTTTCCTTGCCGCCTGAGCTACGCAAAGACATGAAAGCAGCGGGCCAGGCTTAATCCTGTACTGCAGCTGCCTTACGCTTCGAAGGCTTGCTCTTAGCTTTTTGATTTAAATACACAAACCAGCCGTACACAGCTGCAAGTATTAAAAATGGTGCTTCAGATGCAAGGGATGCGATGAAATCAATGCCCACGCGAGATGGCTTAAATCCATCAAGAACAAGGGTCAGAGCTAACACGGTTCCTGCAAAAGCTAAAGGGGGAGTTACAACTGAAACATAGGTTGTGCCAGGGCGACCTAAACGCAATGATCCAAACAACGCTGCACAGATTGCGATTCCAGTAAGGATTCCAACGCCGGTGCGGATAGTCATTTCAATAAAAACAAAGAAGCCGATAAAGATAGTTTGCAGAACAACAATTCCGGGCTTTTTTAAACCTGGTCCCTGAATCTGAATCTTTTGTAAAGTGCTCATTATTCATCTACCTCTTCTGCATCAATGTAATCATCGCCGCCATCTAGTTCGGCGCTCTTTAGATCCCGCACGGCGCCGGGTGCCTCAGGATACTCAATAGCTAACTTATCTTTATCTCCAGTAACACCCAAGTTATGAATTCTTCGAGCAGGTGCCAGAACTGTCTTTTCAGCAGTAGGCACAAGATCTTCATATGCCTTTGATGTTGATGAAATCGCCTTGCCAACAGCCACAATCTTGGTGTGAAGAAGCGTGATGTTTTTTAAGAAGGTGCTTGCCACCTTTTGAATCTCATCAGCATTTTCAGCTAACTTATTGCGGGTAAAGATGTATCCAATGGTGCGCAGCAGAGCCATCATTGAGGTTGGGGTTGCAACGGTAACGCCGACTTTAAAGGCCTTTTCAAGAAATTGCGGATCGAGGCGAAGTGCTTCTGACAACAATGTTTCAAAGGGAACGAAGAGAACAACAAAATCAGGTGAACCCTGGGACTTGTGGTACCCACGTTTTGCGAGTGCATCAACATGCTTGAGTAAATCCTTAGTGTGCTGTTGCAAATACTGATCACGCTCTGCTTGATCATCTGTTGCAAATGCATCGAGAAAGCGCTCAAAGGGAAATTTAGAGTCAATAAATAATTGAGAGCCGCCCGGCATATTGACCGTTACATCTGGAATACCTGATGAGTCAGCATCAGTTGTTGAGCGCTGAGCTGTGTACTCATGTCCCTCGCGTAATCCAGCGCCTTGCAGCAGTAGCTCTAACTGAGCTTCGCCAAACTTTCCGCGGGTTTGGGCATTAGAAAGTGCACCGGCAATCTTTTTGGTTTCATCAAAGATTGATTCAGAGGCACGGCGCATTTCTACAATTGTGGTGTTCAGATTTGCTTCAGCCTCGGTACGAATTCGATTGGCTTCATTAGATTGAGTAGTTAGCTTTGTAACTGACTCCTTAACCGCTACGAGTTCTGCATTTAACTTAATAGCAGATTCGGTTTTGCTCCGCTCTGCCTCTAGTTGAACTTTGTAATCATCCAGCAGGGCTTGATTGCCACCCGAATCCTTAGATTTGAGGGCAGAAAAGAGGTAACCAATCGCATATCCTGCGATCAGTCCTATTAATAAGGTCACTACGTATGCGGGCATGGGCCTATCGTGGCAGGGAGCACTGACAATCCCGCGTAGGCTAACCCCAGTGAGCCTCTCAATCGGAATCGTCGGACTGCCAAACGTGGGAAAGTCCACCCTTTTTAATGCCTTGACCAAGAACAACGTTTTGGCTGCTAACTACCCCTTTGCCACCATCGAGCCCAATGTGGGAATGGTGGGAGTGCCAGATGATCGCTTAGCCAAGCTAGCCACAGTCTTTGGTTCAGAAAAATTACTGCCAGCCGTCGTCTCTTTTGTTGATATCGCCGGAATTGTTAAGGGCGCATCTGAAGGTGCTGGCCTTGGAAACAAATTTCTAACAAATATTCGTGATACCGATGCAATTTGTCAGGTAATCCGCGTATTTAGCGATGGCGATGTTGTGCACGTTGATGGCCGCATTGATCCAGCATCTGACATGGAAACGATTAACACTGAATTAGCGCTCGCAGATTTACAGACAATTGAAAAAGCAATTCCCCGTCTTGAAAAAGAAGCGCGCGTTGCAAAAGAGAAGGCACCAATTTTAGAAGCGGTTAAGGCTGCCAATGATTGGTTGCAATCTGGCAAGCCGTTGTCACAAAGTTCAATTGATCGTGAACTATTGGCTGAACTTCATCTACTGACTGCAAAACCATTCTTATATGTATTTAATGTGGATGCTGCTGAAATTAATGATTCAGATTTAAAGGCAAAGCTGCAAGCACTTGTTGCACCAGCTGAAGCGATTTTCTTAGATGCAAAAACTGAGGCAGAGCTTGCAGAGTTAAGTGATGAAGATGCACTGGAGTTATTGCAATCAATTGGTTTGAAAGAACCAGGGCTCGCAACCTTGGCTCGAGTTGGTTTTGATACTTTGGGATTGCAAACGTATTTAACAGCAGGTCCTAAAGAAACCCGTGCCTGGACAATTCACAAAGGTGACACCGCGCCAATGGCTGCAGGAGTTATTCACACAGATTTTCAAAAGGGATTTATTAAGGCTGAAATTGTTAGCTTTGATGAACTAATGGCTGCAGGCACAATGGTTGAAGCCAAAGCTAAGGGCAAAGTACGTATGGAAGGCAAGGAGTACATCATGCAAGACGGTGATGTAGTCGAATTTAGATTCAACGTCTAGGCGCCGGTGTAGTACTTCCCAATTTCAGCTAAAGATTTATCCAAAATTTCAAGCCCCAATTTCGCATCTTCGACAGAGATATTGCACGGTGGGCACAAGTGAATTCTGTTGAAGTTATTAAAGGGCATCAAGCCATTCTTCTTGCAGGCAGCGACTAATTCATTCATGGCAGGACTTGATCCACCATAGGCAGAAGCGGTTCGTGCGTTGCACGATCGCTGACCAAATCAACACCCCAGAACACACCAGCACCGCGAATATCGCCAATAACCTTGTGCTTCTTAGCTAATTCCGCAAGGCCAGGACCCAAAATTGTTTCACCAATCATGGTCGCGTTTTCCAGCATTTTTTCTTCCTTCATGACATCAATGGTTGCAACTGCAGTTGCACATGCCATTGGGTGACCCATGTAGGTAAGACCACCAGCAAAGACTTTGTCATCAAAGGTGTGTGAAATTTCTTTACTGATGACAACTCCACCTAATTGGATGTAACCAGAGGTAACACCCTTTGCAAAGGTGATCAGATCTGGCACAACTGTTGAATGCTGGTAGGCAAACCATTTTCCGGTACGACCAAAGCCTGACATCACTTCATCTGCAATCCACATAATCTTGTACTTATCGCACAGTGCACGAATGCCTTCTAGATAACCCTTAGGTGGCATCAAAACCCCTGCAGTACCCGGAATTGACTCAATCAAAATTGCGGCAATTGTGTTGGGACCTTCAAAGATAATTGTTTGCTCAAGATGTTCTAGTGCGCGTTTGCACTCTTCTGCTTCATCCTTTGCCCAAAAAGCTGTGCGATATAGGTATGGTCCCCAGAAATGAACATGTCCAAAGGCAAACTCATTAGGAAATCTACGTGGATCGCCAGTTGCATTTATAGCAGCCCCTGTATTGCCATGATACGAACGATATGTAGAGAGCACCTTGTGCTTATGTGTATGCATGCGGGCCATGCGAATCGCATTTTCAACCGCATCTGCTCCGGCATTTGTGAAAAATACTTTGGCGAAGGTATCGCCAGCTAATTCAACAACTCTTTGTGCGGCTTCATTACGAGCATCATT
>CAIJHZ010000091.1 GCA_903820565.1 uncultured Actinomycetes bacterium | reverse complement strand
GGTGCTTAGGGGCTAAAGGTACTGGGTCGGTAATCAGAGTACGAAATCTGGTTTAGACTCCTGCTTTGCGCCTCGGGGCGTAGCGTAGTGGCTAGCGCGCCTGCTTTGGGAGCAGGAGATCGGGAGTTCGAATCTCCCCGCCCCGACCAGTTTGTCTCGGTTCTTCTTCAATCTCTATAGGAGCAATTTGTGAAAAGTTCACTCGAAGTACTATCTCCAACTCGCGTACGTCTAGATGTTGAAGTTGCATACTCTGAGCTTGAATCACATGTAGCTAACGCTTACAAAAAGGTTGCTGCGCAGGTAAACATTCCAGGTTTCCGTAAGGGAAAAATTCCTGCATCAATGATCGATCAGCGCGTAGGTCGCGGAACAGTAATCGATGAGGCAATTAATACAGCTCTTCCAGAGTTCTATGGTCAAGCTGCACGCGAGCATTCTGTTGCAGTCATTGGTCGCCCAGAAGTTGATGTTAAGGAATTTGTAGACAACGACAAGCTTGTTTTCACTGTAGAAGTGGATGTTCGTCCAGAGGTTGTCTTGCCTGATTTCTCAAAGATCACAATCGAAGTTGATGACGTAGTTGTCGCTGATGCTGATGTTGATGAGCAGATCGAATCATTGCGCACACGTTTTGGGACACTCACAACAGTAGAGCGCGAAGTTAAAGATGGCGACTTCACAACTCTTGATTTAACTGCATTTATTGATGGCAAAGAAATTGATGGCGGACAAGCTAACGACATTTCATACGAAGTTGGCTCAAACTCCATGATTGATGGCCTTGATGAGAAGTTGGTCGGCATGAAAGCCGGAGACGTAAAGACATTTGAAACACAACTAGTAGGACAACAAGAAGGCGAAAAGGGCGAGGTAACAGCAACTGTTAAGGCTGTTAAAGAGCGCGAACTTCCACCAGTTGATGATGCATTCGCAAAGCTTGCTTCAGAGTTTGACACCCTTGCAGAGCTAAAGACTGATTTTGTTGCACGCCTAGAGCGCGTTAAGAAGATGGAACAAGGTGCACAAGCACGCGACCGCCTAGTTGAAAAACTCTTGGCTGATAATGAGATTCCAGTTCCAGATAATCTGGTTGAACTAGAAGTAAATGACCACCTTGAAGGCGAAGGTCGTTTGGAAGATGCAGAGCACCGCGCCGAGGTAGATGGCCAGGTTCGTTCATCACTGAAATCAGATTTCTTGCTAGATGCAATCGTTTCTGCTGAAGAAGTTCAGGTCACAGAGATTGAGTTGACCGAGTACTTGGTTCGCACATCCCAGCGCTACGGAATGGCACCACAGCAGTTTGCGGAAGAGCTTCAAAAGGCCGGACAGATTCAGCAATTGGTTGCTGAAGTAACTCGCGCGAAGGCGTTGGCATCTGTTTTGGGTCGAATCACTGTTAAGGATGTTTCGGGCAATGTTATTGACCTCGAAGCGCTCGCTCCACAGCCAAATCCAGCCGATCTAGTTGAAGAGGCTTAATACCTCTCTTCGTAGCTTTTGGGGAGTTAGCGCTCTGCCTACAGCGAACACAGCCCAGTTCACGCATGTATTTCGCGTAATCGGGAAGCATTTGGACCGCTTAATTGTTAGGGTCACTACAGGTAAAAATACAGGAGGCAATTGACGTGGATACAGATAGCAAGATGAAGGACCAGATTTACAACCGCCTGCTTGAAGAGCGAATTGTTTTCATGTCAGGTGAAGTCCGTGACGACATGGCCAACATGGTCTGTGCTCAGTTACTTCTCTTGTCATCACTAGATGCGAAGAAAGATATTTTCATGTACATCAACTCACCTGGTGGCTCTGTCACTGCAGGTATGGCGATCTACGACACTATGCAATTAATTCCAAATGATGTAGCGACAGTTACTTTTGGAATGGCCGCTTCAATGGGTCAATTCCTTCTGACATCTGGAGCCAAAGGAAAGCGTTATTCAACTCAGAGCTCTCGTATTTTGATGCACCAACCACTGGGTGGAATTGGTGGAAATGCAATTGATATTCGCATTCAGGCTGAGCAAATGGCTATCACAAAGCAAACACTTTCAGAGTTAAATGCTTTGCACACTGGTCAGACTCTAGAAAAGATTCTTGCAGACTCAGATCGCGATAACTGGTTTAATGCTAAAGATGCAAAAGATTATGGCTTTGTTGATCATGTAGTTACTTCACTGGGACAAATCACTGGAGGAAAAGCGTAATGACATTCCAAGAAATTAATGCACGCTACGTTCTTCCAACGGTTGAAGAAAAAACAGCCTACGGATACAAGCGTCAAGATCCGTATACAAAGCTTTTTGAAGAGCGCATCATTTTCATGGGCCAGCCAATTGATGACACTGTTGCAAACGATGTCATGGCACAGTTGCTGACTTTGGAATCAATGGATCCAGATCGCGACATCATGATTTACATCAATTCACCTGGTGGATCATTTACTGCGCTAACAGCGATTTATGACACGATGCAATTTGTACGCCCAGATATCAGCACAATTTGCTTGGGACAAGCAGCATCTGCAGCAGCGGTAATTCTCGCTGGAGGCGCAAAGGGCAAGCGTTATGCACTAGAGCATTCACGTATTTTGATTCACCAACCATCATCAGAAGGTGGTGGACAAGCATCTGATATCGAAATTCAAGCTCGTGAAATCGATCGAATCACGCGTTTGCAGGAAGACCTTTTGTCACGCCATGTTGTTAAGTCAGCTGAAGAAATTCGCAAGGACATCGAACGCGACAAGATTCTGACCGCTACTGAAGCAGTGGAGTACGGAATCATTGATCAAGTTCTGGCATCGCGTAAGGCAAAGAAGTAATCTTTCTAAAGCAATTAAGTGAAACTATTTGAGCCGGGTTCCCTTTGGTCACACAAGGGATACCGGTTCTTTTGGTTTTCAAATAGCATCTTTGTACTAGGAGCATCAGCGTTTCCTATCGCTCTAGCTGTTGCAGTTCTTGACACAGGCGGAACAGCAACTTCACTTGGATTAATTCTTGGAGCTCGTGTTTTATCGGGAGTTTTATTCGCTCCATTTGCTGGAGTGTGGGCCGACAGATTGCCCCGCAAAAATGTCATGATCGGCTCAGATTTATTTAGATCTGCGCTGGTTTTATCATTGGTTTTTGTTTCAACTCCGACAATGCCACATTATTTATTAGGGCTTGCTGTATTCCTTATGGGTGCAGGCGATGCATTTGGCGCAGCTGCAGCTGGCGCAATAATCCCAAGTCTTGTTCCTGATGAGAAACTTCCTGCAGCAAATGTTGCTCGTAACATTGTTACAAAAGGTGCATCAATTGTTGGCCCAGGCATTGGTGGGGCATCTGTTCTTTTGATAGGTGCCAGATTTACTTTTATTTTTACAGCTGTTGCCTTTGTATTCGGAACTTACTTTCTCTCCAAAATTCAAGAAGATATAAACGGCGATAAACGTGAACAAGAGCCATTTTTCACAGAACTTCGCGAAGGGTTGCGCACAGTCAGAGACATTCCTTGGATTGGCGCAATGATTCTTATGGTCTCTGTTCAATTGATGGTTGTTCTCGCCGCCGAAACAGTCTTGCTTCCAGTTATTAGTCGTCGTGAATTTGATTCAAATACACCATTTGCAATGGCAGCAACCGCTTTCTCAGTTGGCAGCATCATTTCAGCGTTGCTGTGTGTAAAAATAAAAGTCAAGCATGAAGGTTACGTATCGATATTTGTGTGGATGTTTATCATCATCGCTCCACTGGCATTAGCGTTTCCAGTGTCAGGAACAATTCTGGTCACGGCTTATTTGTTCGCGGGATTTTCAGTTGGGCCTTGGGAAGCATGGTGGTCTTCTGCCGTTCAGCGAGAAGTTCCGCAGCATTTGCAAGGTCGTGTGTTTTCAATTGATCACATGGGCTCGGCAGGTTTGATGCCAATTGGTATGGCGTTGATTGGTCCAGCTGTTGCATTGTTTGGTGAAAAAGAATTGCTTATTGGCGCATCAATTTTCCATGTCCTGATTAGCTTTGCGATTCTTCGTGTACCCGGAGTAAAGGACATGAAGATGCCGATTGCCGATACTGATTATTCTCACGGCGAACACAAGTAAGCCTAAAAACCCCAGCACAAATTCGCATAAGAACGTAAAATTCTCGGCATGACAAGAATCGGTGAAACAAGCGAACTGCTGAAGTGCTCCTTCTGCGGCAAAACCCAGAAGCAAGTTAAAAAGCTCATTGCCGGTCCTGGCGTTTATATTTGCGATGAATGTATCGAGCTGTGTAACGAGATTATTGTTGAAGAACTCAGCGAGGCAGCATCACTGGGTCTATCTGAGCTTCCAAAGCCTCAGGCCATCTTTGAATTTCTAGATCAATATGTAATCGGACAAGATCGCGCAAAGAAGTCTTTATCTGTTGCCGTCTATAACCACTACAAGCG